>CASECH010000047.1 GCA_949286405.1 uncultured bacterium | reverse complement strand
TTTTTGCTTACTTGTGAAGAAATATTTATTTAATTTCCCACTTTGTTCCTTCTTTAGAATCTTTCAATACAATTCCAAGTTCATCCAGTGCAATTCTAATTTTATCTGCAATATCCCAGTTTTTTGCATCCCTTGCTTCTTTTCTGTATGCAATGATTTCTTCCATTGTACTGAATTCTTTTTCAAGTTTTTCTGATACATGTTTTACTGCATTTACAAGTTCTTCTTCTGATAAAGTTGGTTTTTCAAAACTGAAACCTAGTACAGAAGCTAATTTGTATAAAATTGTGAAAGCGTGATCTTCATTTTTATTAGCTTTATTTGCAAGCTCAAAAAGTACTGCAAGAGCTTTAGATGTATTTAGGTCATCATCCATTGCTTCTGTAAATTGTTTGTATTCATCAGTTTGAGAGATGTCAAAACTGTCATCAACTTTTGTTTGTTTAGCATTCAATAATCTTTTTACGCCTGCTTGAGCTGAAGTAAGTGCTTCATCAGAGAATTCAACAGGCATTCTGTAGTGATTTGTAAGTATAAAAAATCTTATTGTATTTGCATCATATTTTTTCAAAAGTTCATCAATTGTAAGGAAATTGCCTAAAGATTTAGACATTTTTTCTTTATTAATTGTCACAAAACCATTATGTAACCAGTAATTTACGAATTTACATCCATTTGCACATTCTGATTGAGCTATTTCATTTTCGTGATGAGGGAATATTAAGTCTGCACCTCCTGCGTGGATATCAATAGTTTTTCCAAGATATTTTCTACTCATTGCAGAACATTCAATGTGCCATCCAGGTCTGCCTACGCCCCAAGGTGATTTGTACCCGAATTTTTCATCACGTTTCCATAGTGCAAAATCAAGCGGATCTTCTTTTATATCACCTACTTCTATTCTTGCACCGCTTTCAAGTTGGTCTATAGGTTGTTTTGAAAGTGCACCATATTGAGGGAATTTTTTGACCCTGAAATATACATCACCGTTAACTTCGTATGCATAGCCTTTGTTGATTAAGTCTTTTACAATTGAAATCATCTCACCTAATGTTTTTGTCGCAAAAGGTTCTATATCAGGCTTTAAGGTATTTAGAGCTTTCATACTTTCTGCAAAAGCCCTATACCAATATTGTGATACTTCTTCAGGTGTTTTATTTTCTTTTTCTGCTTTTTTTAGGATTTTATCATCAACGTCAGTTACGTTACGACAGTATGTTACATCATACCCTTTAAATTTAAGATATCTATACAATACATCCCAAGTTATATAGCATCTTGCATGTCCCAGATGTGCATAATCATATACGGTAGGCCCGCATACATACATTTTTACTCTGTTTTGTTCTATAGGTATAAATTCTTCAATATTATTTGTGTATGAATTGTGTAATCTCATAATAAAATCCCTCTTTTTGTCAATTCTACAACAAATAATATTTTTTTGCATAAAATAAGCTCCTATAAGGAGCTTATTTTAAAATATTTTTGATATCTTCATTGCTGATTTGTCTGTCATATCCTGCGGTATAGTTACCATTTGCTCTTTGATATTGATTATCTTGAGCTTCAAAATCAAATTGAGGTGTTGTTTCATACCAACCAATGTCTTCGAGATTAACTCTTACCTCTCCTTTGATAATATCACTATCTTTTAATTCTTTATTGTTTACTTGGCCTAGAATTCTGGGTGGTATACCTAATTTATCTCGCAGTTGACCGTATGTCATTTTACCGTCACCTGTTACCCTAATGTTGTCAGTACCAAATAATCCAAACAAAGCTTCATCAAGTTTAATGTTATTTTTTAAACTTTTTAGATTTTGTTTTACATCTTCCGTAACCGCCTGTCCTCTTGTATAATCATCGTCACTTTGCGGGAATGATATGTTACCTGGCTGGCTTTCTGCTGAATTTGATACTGTTGTTGTCTTTGGTAAAGAATTTGCAGCACCAATAGAATTAATTTCTGTCATAAAAATCTCCATTCTATTTTTTTTTATACACTTCGTATATATTTAATAAATAATACTTAGATAAAAAATTGCCAGAATTTTGATTTTATTTACAAATGTTTACAAATATTTTATGAACAGGTTCAATTAAATCCTGAACAGGACATATTTCATCAAGTTCAAGTGTGATAGTTTTTATGTTTTTTTCTATCCCTGCATAAGTTCCAAAACTTCCTGGGGTTGGGTATCCAATGCTTTCTTCTATAGGGTAATTTATAATTTCTGATATTTTTTTTGCAAGTTCTTTAGCTGGTCCATCATAATTTACTACTTTATATGGAGCGTGCAGTGTAAGTATGATTTTTGGCATAAATTCTTCAATAGTATCGATAAGAAACTGTGTTTCAATCTCGCTTGCAGGGGCTGAACCCCCGAAAAATTGGTCTTTTTCGCCTAGTATCCAATTTTTTGTCGGGAAATTTCTATTTAAGTCAACACCGTTAGAATTTGTTCTTGTATTAAGTTGCTTGCCATCAGGATTAAGGCAAGGAATGAACAATAATGGCGTATTTGGATATTTTTTTATAAATTCATTAATCAGATACTCTCCTTGGGGTTCATCTCCGTGAAAAACACCAATGACAAGAATATCACTGTGATTTTGGTTGCCAAGCAGGGAAATTTCATTTCCTAGTTGAGTTTTTGTAGATTTTAATTTATTCAAATATAGCCTCTATAAATTCTTCTGAATTAAATTCTTTTAAATCTTCCATTTTTTCACCAACTCCGACAAGTTTTACAGGAAGTTTTAATTCTTTTGCTACAGCAAGAACTATTGCACCTTTGGCTGAACCATCAAGTTTGGTAAGTGCAACAGATGTTAGATTTACTGCTTCTGTAAAAACTTTTGCTTGTTGAAGTCCGTTTTGTCCTGTATTTGCATCAAGGACTAATATTGTTTCTCTTAGGTTATTTGGAGCTTTTTTGTCAATTACTGACTTGATTTTTGCAAGCTCTTCCATAAGGTTAAATTTATTTTGCAAACGACCTGCTGTATCAACTAAAATTACGTCGTAATTTTCACTTTGAGCTTTTTGTATAGTCTCATAGACTACTGATGCAGGATCAGCTTTATCTTTTCTAATAATATCAGCACCTGCACGTTTTGACCAAATATCCAGTTGTTCTTCTGCAGCTGCTCTGAATGTATCTCCTGCAGCGATGAGAACTTTTTTATTTTCTTGTTTAAATTTATAAGCAAGCTTGCCTATGAGAGTTGTTTTTCCAACCCCGTTTACTCCGCAGATGAAATATATATTTAGTTCATTTTCTTTGTAATTTATACTGTTTGAACCTGCTTGATTAAGAGTCTTTTTGAACTCATCTTTTAAGTATTCTTTTACTTGTGCAGGTTTGATTTTTGTTTGATCTCTTAAGTTGTCCACAAGTTCTGCTGCGTAATTTACGCCTAAATCAGCACTGATGAGAAGGTCTTCCATATCTTCAAGAACAAACTCTGAGAATTCTTCCTCGCTTTCTACAGAACTGACAACATTTCCTACTAGTACCTGTGCAGTGTTGGATACAGTTTGTTTTAAGTTGTTAAATTTATCTTTAAAAAATCCGAACATACGCAGATGATACCATGAAATTATTTAATTTTCATCAATTTTTGATGTATTTTGATTTGTCTTATTAGGTTTGAAAATTTTTGTTTTCGATATAAATAAGATATTATATTCATTTTAGGTCGGTGCAAGAAATTTTTGATTGTATTGGGTATGAGTTGGTAATTCAAGAAAAGAAAGATAATTAAAAAAATAACCTTTTCATGTTAATGAAAAGGTTATTTTTTGTGTTTAATTTTTTATGTTTAGTTGATACCGTAATCTACAATCACTTTAGCTAAAATGCCGTTGATAAAAGATGT
>CASECH010000046.1 GCA_949286405.1 uncultured bacterium | reverse complement strand
TTGGTAAATTGTAATGATACAAGGCTAGTTTTGATCTGCAAAGGATAGATATGACAGAAGAATTCAAAAAACTTACAGGCAAAAATAAAAATGATTATACTCAAGTAGCTAATCATTTGATTAATAGTGCTGATGTTTGTCTTTTTGCAGAATTAGTAGAAAAAGATGCTTTTTTATTTGATTTTGTTAGACAAAATGTAGTGCAAAGACTTATCAATGAAGTTAATGAGAGTAATTACAAGAATTTATTGGCCTTTTTGAAATATTATGCTCCTACTTATGAGGATTTTATCATTTCTGAATTGGTAAAATATGCAGATGAAGACTTGACTGATCATATGCTAAATTTGCTTGAAAATGGAAATGATAATGAAAAAACTTATGCGGCAAAATATTTTTCATATATACAAGATCCTCTGGCAGTTGATGCATTAAAGAAAAATGCATACAGCGACAATGAATTTCTTGCCGCAAATTGTGCATCAACATTAGCTGCGATGGGGGATAAAGAATCTTTTAATCTAGCGGTACAAAAATTAAGCAATGGTGATGATTTTGAAAAACTTGCAGCAGTTAAATTCCTTATCGCATATGGAGATCAATCAGCTATAACTGTAATTATTGATGAAATGAAACAATCTTCTCTTGCCGAAAATATTGCAGGAGAAATTCCTTATCTTATAAGTCTTTTTGACCTTATTGAAAGGGATTATGAAAATGCACTATTGGTAATAAACCATATTATTAACGGTCTTGGAGAAATTCTTGGATTGTCTGTGGTATTTGACTTTGAACTATTTGAATTGTTTGAAAAACTAATAACAAACCACAATGATAGTAAATCAGCAATAGTTATCTTGAACGCAATAGAAAAATTTGATATCTTGACTGAAAATGATGAGTATTTATTTGATGAAGATAAAGATACTAAAAATGAAGTTATGGATATCAAAAAACTTTTGAAAAGCGTTAATAAAAAAGAATTAGAAAAACATATTAATGAAGAATTAAATGAAAGTAGTCCATTCGTTTACACTGCACTAGAATTCGCAACAGATATTGCAGCAATTCGAGAGCTTTTAAAATCCAACAATCAGACAGTGATTTTAAAAACAATAGAAGTTTTGAAAAATCTTGGTAATCTCGATGAAAGTACAAAAACTGTTGCATTATTGAAAGTTAGTGATAATAACATTAAATCTATTATTAGAGCTTTATAACAGGTATTTTCTATTACCAGCTTTCATGATATGATTTACATATAGGAGAGCTTGTATGAAATTTGCAGAAAAAACACTCGATACACAGCTTGTATATGATGGAAAAATTTTGAAGATATACAAGGACAATGTGGAAGTATCTGATGGCCACAAATCTTTCAGAGAAGTGGTAAAACACTCCGGAGGAGTTGTCGTTGTTGCATTAAAAGATGCTGAAACTATTTTATTAGTTAAACAATTCAGATACCCGATACAAGAAACTATTCTTGAGCTTCCTGCAGGGAAACTTGAACAAGGCGAAGATCCTTTTGAAGCAGCAAAAAGAGAACTTGAAGAAGAAACAGGCTATTGTGCAAATAACTGGAGTTCTCTTGGATTTATTTATACATCTCCAGGATACAGCAACGAAAAATTATATTTGTACCTGGCTCAAGACCTAAATTTTACGCAGTGTCACCCTGACGAAGGAGAAATTATAGAAAGTTTTGAATACAAAATTAAAGATGTACTAAAAATGATTTCGAACAACGAAATTAATGATTCAAAGACTTTATGCGGAATAAATAAATGCATAATCGAAGGAGTTATAAAAGTATGATTAAGCTTATAGCAACTGATATTGACGGTACAATATTAAAGCCGGATTTTGAATTTTCTCCAAAGTTAAAAGAATGTGTAAAGAAACTTACGCAAAATGGAATAAAAGTTGTACTTGTCACAGGACGTATGCACAAAGCTACAACTTTTCTTGCAAAAGAATTAGGTATAGACACACCAGTTGTATCGTATCAGGGTGGAATGATTAAAGATAACTGCGAAAAAGGAAAAGTTCACTACAGAAAAGATCTTGATCCGCAAAAAGCTAAAGAAATTTTAAAATGGGCTAAAGATAATAACATCCACATAAATTTGTACATGGATGATATTTTATATGTAGAAGAAGACAACGACACAATAAAAAAATATACTGATGCAAGATTTATTGAATATAAGGTGTGCAATTTTGATGAACTTGAAATAAAAAATGTAAATAAAGTTCTTGCAATAAAATACGGTGATGCACAAACTGTAACAGATTGGGTAAATTATCTAAGTGAAAAATATCCTGACCTATATATAGTCAAATCTACACCGTACTTTTGCGAAATTTCACATAAAGATGCAAGAAAATCTTGTGCTGTAGAATATCTTTGTAAAGAATGGGGAATTTGCAAAGATGAAGTTCTCGCAATCGGTGATCAAAATAATGATATTGAACTGCTTAAAGCTGGTGGTATAAAAGTCGCAATGGGAAATGCAACAGAAGAGTTAAAAGCCTGTGCAGACTTTGTTACTGATACAGTAGACAATGACGGTTGGGTAAAAGCTGTAGAAAAATTCTGTAAAAATTAGTAGGTATAAAATTTATAGGTAAAATAAAATTATGTATAGAATTGGATTAGGATACGATATTCACAAACTGACAGAGGGACGAGATTTAATTATCGGCGGTGTAAAAATTACTCATGAAAAAGGGCTTCTAGGACATTCAGATGCTGATGTATTAATTCACGCAATAATTGATGCAATGCTTGGAGCACTTGCACTAGCTGATATTGGAACTCTTTTCCCTGACACTGATCCTAAGTATAAAAATATTGATAGCACAATACTTTTAAAACACGTGTATGAACTAATTCAAACAAAAGGTTACGCAATCGAAAATATCGACAGCAACATAATTGCTCAACGCCCAAAAATGATGCCTTATATTCCAAAAATGAAAGAAACTCTTTGTCAAATCTTAAATATTGAAGAAGATAGACTTTCAATAAAAGCAAAAACCAACGAAAAAATGGATGCAGTAGGTCAAGAACAAGCTATCCAAGCAAATGCATCAGTTCTTTTGAAAAAAATATAATTATGAATATCAATGAGCAAATTAAACAACAAATTCTTAATGCGGCAGAACAAAATTACCAAAAATTTTCTGCTTCACTTATTCCTAACATAAATAATGTTGCTGGAGTAAGAATTCCCAAACTTAGAAGCATTGCAAAAGATTTCTACAAAAAATATAAAGATGATTGCCTAATTCCTTTTGATGCAGAATATATGGAAGAAATTATGGTACGAGGTATCATCATCGGACTTTTGAAAAAAACTTCTGATGAGATGTTAAATATAATAAAAGATTTCATTCCTCTAATAGACAACTGGGCTGTGTGCGATATTTTTTGTGGCGGGCTTAAATTTACACAAAAAAATAAAGAAAAGGTCTGGGAATTCATCTGTCCATATCTAAATTCAAAACAAGAATATGAAATAAGATTTGCTCTTGTAATGTTGCTTTCATACTTTGTTGAAGAAAAGTACCTCACAAAAATATTTGCAATTTTAGATAAATTTAACCATGAAGGTTACTATGCACGTATGGCAGCGGCATGGTTGCTATCTATCTGTTATGTAAACTATCCTGAAATAACAGAAAAATATTTACTTAAATCAAAACTTGATAACTGGACTTACAATAAATCAATACAAAAAATTTGTGAATCATTAAGAGTAGACAAAGAAACTAAAACAAAACTTAAAACTTTTAAACGAAAATAATTTACAAGTTTAATTTGATGTGACATAATAACTCTTATGAAAATAGCGTTTCAAAAAAAACTGGCAGCAGGTCTATCCATTACATCTAATGGAATAATCATTGTACTTAAATTAATTGCAGGAGTAATATCAGGCAGTATCAGTATTATTTCTGAAGCAATACATTCTTTAAGTGACTTTTTAGCTTCTGTTTTGACGTTCTTTGCAGTTATGAGATCTTCTGAACCTGCAGATGCTGAACACCCTTTTGGTCACGGAAAATATGAAGATATGTCAGGTTTTATAGAAGGCGGATTAATTATTTTTGCAGCTTTTTTCATTATCTATGAAGCCATAAAAAAACTTACTTCTGGGCACAATATGGAAGTTGAAACAACTTTAGGTATAAGTGTTATGCTTTTTGCAGTAATCGCAAATTACCTTGTAAGTTCGTACTTATTTTATATTGCCAAAAAATCAAACTCAGTATCTTTATTTGCAGATGCAGAACACCTGAGAACCGACATATATTCATCAGTTGGCGTACTAATCGGGTTGGTTTTAATTAAAGTTACAGGCATTTATATTCTTGACCCTATTATCGCAATATTGGTAGCATTAATTATTCTAAAAGCAGGTTATTCTATTTCAAAAGATACGTTAAACAATCTTCTTGACGGATCTTTACCGACAGATGACTTAGAACAAATTGAAAATATAATAAACGGGTATCAAAAATGTATTTTAGGACACAGAAGTATTAAAGGCAGACGAGTTGGGCCTGACAAAGATATTGAAATGACACTTCTTTTCCCTAAAGATATGACAATTGCAGAATGTCATGATATTTGTGATGAAATTGAAGATTTAATCCAGCAAAAACTCGGTTCTTCTACAATAATTATTCACGCAGAACCCGAAAATTGCGAAAAATGTAATCGTAAATGTAACAAATTGGATAAATAATAACGAATTGTAAAAATACACTTTTAAAAATTATATTTTTTAAGTATGCTTAGCGTGTGTGCAAACACACTTACTTAAAAATATAAGGAGAATATGCATGCCTAAATTTAATTTAATGTCTTACATCATGCCACCGGAAGACAAAATGTTTTTTACTCTGTTTCAAGACAGTGCAGAAATTTGTAAAGAGTCCGCTAAATTGTATAACGAAGTACTTGAAACAAAGTTAACTGATGAAAAAAAAGAATGTGTTTTAAAATATAGAAAAAAAGGCAAATTATCGTACAAAACCGTACTTAAGCAACTCAATAAAAGTTTTATAACCCCAATTGAACGAGAAGATATTCAATACATAGCTGTTCAATTAAACAAAATAAATAAAAAAATCGTAAAAGCTTGTCTTAACTTGGAAGTGTATCATTTGACAGAATATACTCCGGAAATGAAAGAACAAGCTTTAACTTTGTTAAATGCCACTGAACAAATGGGTGAAATTATCAAAAAGTTTAAAAAAGTCAGCGATGTCGATGATATAACAAAATCAAATATTGCAATGAAAGAACTTGAAACACACGGAGATGAAGTTCATTTAAAAGCCATGAGAGAACTATTCTCAGGGAAATTTGATGCACTGGATGTAATCAAACTAAGAGATATGTATAAAGAAATTGAAAATGCTCTTGATGCTTGTTTCAATGTTTCAGATACTATTTTGAATGTTGTACTAAAACAATCATAATATTTATTTATAAAATATAAAAGGAAATTATTTTTTATGACAATTACAATAATACTTTTAATATCAGTAATCGCTGTAGCTCTGGCTTTTGAATTCATAAACGGTTTTCATGATTGTGCCAATGCTATTGCAACTGTTGTATCGACAAAAGTGCTTTCACCTAAACAAGCTGTACTATTTGGTGCGAGCCTTGAATTTATCGGAGCACTCACAGGCACACACGTTGCAAAAACAATCGGAGCAGGCATAGTAAATGCTGATATGATTACACTTACTGTAATATTTTGTGCATTATCAGCTGCTGTATTATGGAATTTATTTACTTGGTGGCTTGGTTTACCTTCCAGCTCATCACATGCGCTAATTGGAGGTCTACTGGGTGCTACTATTGTAAAAGCAGGAGTCGATGCAATACATATACAAACACTAATGGATAAAGT
>CASECH010000045.1 GCA_949286405.1 uncultured bacterium | reverse complement strand
TTTATAGTATAACCTATACTAGTTCCAGTAGCTGTTTTTACAACATTCATTCTGTTCTTAAATATATTGTACATACTAGCAGCACCAGAAGTTGCTGCAGTAGATGAAGTTTGAGCAAAGTTGTAATCATCTAATGCTACGTTCAAAGTAACAGCTTGAGATAAAGCTGATAATGCCTTTTTGTATGCGGCTCTATACTGAGCTCCTTGAGTTGAATTCATCAACGTAGGCATAGTCATCGCCGCTACAACCCCAATAATACCAAGCGTAATCAATACTTCCGCTAAAGTAAATGCACTCTTGTTTGATAATCTCATAAATATCCACCTTTCTAAATTGTCCACATATACAGTATAAGATATTTATATCAATTTGTCAATATTATTGATATTAATATCATTAAAAAGGAGATAAGTTATTTCTATACTTTTACTGAGGTAAATATGGATATAACAAAAGAAATTATAGGTAAAAAAATCAAACAAATCCGTATAGAAAAAGGATTATCACAAGAAAAGCTTTCTGAACAAATTGACATTTCACCCCGCCAAATGTGCACAATTGAAAATGGGAATTCGTTTCCATCTATAGAAACATTTGTAAAGATTTCTAAAGTTTTAGATATTAATATCAATGATTTTTTCAATCTCGGGAAAGGGAAAAATAACAAACTTCGCGAAGAAATTAACACTTTACTACAAATTTCTACTGAAAAAGAATTAAAACTCATAAAAGAATTAATTATTGCTGTGTATAACAACAGAGCGTAATTGTGTTGTTTTTACAACAAGTGTATTTTTCTATATATAACTCTCTATAGCTTATCCAGCAAAGCTTTTAAGCTTTGTAACTTAATATTAAAACTTTGACAGTTAGGCTATTTAGAATATTATGAGATTATGAATATAATAATGTTATAAGGGAGAGGAAATGAAAAAAAATATCATAATATTTATAGCAATCATAATCGCAGCAATCGCTATTCGATACGGATTTTCAGTATTTTCAGAAATTATGCAAGGTAAAGCTAAACAAAACAGACCAGCACCAAATGTAGTTGTTAACACAATAGAAGAAAAAAGCGTCATAAGAAACTTTGAAGCACCAGGAAGGGTAATGTCTAAATATCGAGTAGATGTAATGGCTCGCATATCAGGATATCTTCAAAAAAGTTATTTTAAAGAAGGTGACAGAGTAAAACAAGGACAAGTTTTATTTTTGATTGAGCCAACAGAATACAGAAACAACGCTAATGTAGCAGCTGCAAACGTAAAAAACTTAAAAGCACAATTAACATACGCAGAAAAGCAATTAGCTCGTGCATCTGAACTTGTGAAAAAGGATTACATTGCAAGATCACAATATGATCAAATGCTTTCACAAAGAGATTCTCTCAAAGCTCAACTTGCATCAGCACAAGCACAGTATAACGACGCAAACAGAAACCTTGGATATACAATGGTAAAATCTCCTGTAAACGGTAAAGTAGGAATAATAAATGTTACAGTTGGAAACTATGTAACCCCAACTTCAGGTGCGTTAACAACAATAAACAGTACAGATCCGATATATGTAACATTCCCTCTTGATTCAAATGATTTTGCATCTCTTGCAGCATCTGACAGAGGAAATAACAAAAACAGAAAAGTCGAATTAATATTAGGTAACGGTTCAAAATATGAAATAACAGGAACTCAAGACTTCCAAGACAATAAAGTTGATCAATCAACAGGTACAGTAACCCTAAGAGCAACTTTCCAAAACCCAAACAATGAACTAATTCATGGAGAATTTGTAACAGTTAAATTATTTGCAAACAATCCTGTACTAGTCCCAATAGCACCAATTACAGCAGTTCAAGAAAACCAAGCAGGAAAATATGTCTATAAACTTGACGAAAACGATATTCCTCAACTTGTATATATAAAAACTAGCGGGCAAAACGGAGACAACTGGATTATTTCAGAGGGCTTAAAAAAAGGTGATCGCATAATTACAGATGGCCTTCAAAAAGTCTCTCCAGGTAAACCTGTAAATATTGTTTCAGCAGAAGAAATGGAAAAATTAAAAAAAGCAGAACCGACAACAGAAGAAAATAAAAAGTAAAGAATAATAAAATTAGATCTAAGAAGTAATAAACAATTAAAATAGGGATAATTAAATGAGCGAAAAATCAGGAAACTTATTTATAAAAAGGCCGAAATTAGCAATCGTAATATCTTTAGCTATTATGCTTGCAGGTATTTTGATGGTAAACACTTTGCCACTAGAAGAATACCCATCAATCACACCTCCTCAGGTTGTAGTAACCGCAACATATGCAGGTGCGAGTTCTGACGTAGTAGAAGATACAATTGCTGCTCCTGTAGAAGCACAATTGAACGGTGTAGAAGATATGATTTATATGTCTTCACAATCGCAAAACGGTCAATATCAACTTACCTTATATTTTGAAATCGGATCAGATCCGGACATGGCAGTAGTAAACGTACAAAACCAATTACAATTGGTAACACCGCGTCTACCAGAAGATGTAAAAAGATACGGTCTATCAGTAAAAAAGTCAACAGGTGGTCCTGGTTTAATGATGATTTCTGTAAATTCGCCTACTCATACATACGACTCTTTGTACATTGCAAACTATGCATCGATATACATTAAAGATGAACTTGCACGTATTAAAGGTGTAGGTAAAGTATCTGTTTTCGGTTCATCAGATTATTCGATGAGAATATGGCTTGATGCAGGCAAAATGGCAAACTTAGGTGTCTCTGTAAGTGAAGTTAATGCAGCAATTCAATCCCAAAATACACAAGTTCCTGCAGGTGATCTTGGTGTAGAACCGATGAAAAACAAGCAAATGATTAAACTTACAATGAGGACTAAAGGTCGTCTGCAAAATCCTGAAGAATTTGAAAATATTATCATAAGATCAAAACCAGACGGTTCTCAAATAAAATTAAAAGATATAGCAAGAGTAGAACTCGGTGCAGAAAGTTATTCTTTCTTCTCACGTATCGGAGGAAGAGATTCTGCAATCATTTCAATAAGCCAACTTCCAGAAGCTAACGCGATTGATTTGTCAAATAAAATAAGCAAAAAAATGGAAGAGCTAAGCAAAAGTTTCCCTCAAGGAATAGAATACAAAATTCAGCGTGATGAAACTCTATTCGTAAGAGAATCTATCAAAGAGGTAATAAATGCAATTGCACTTGCTATACTACTTGTAGGTGTTGTTACTTATATGTTCCTAGGTAGTGCAAGAGCAGCATTTATTCCATTCTGTGCAATTCCGGTATCATTAATCGGTGTATTCATATTCATGAGTATATTCGGATTTTCAATTAACCTGCTAATCTTGTTTGCGCTAGTACTTGCAGTAGGACTAGTAGTAGATGATGCTATCGTTGTACTGGAAAACACACAAAGACACATTCAAGAAGGTAAAAAGCCAAGAGAAGCAGCAGAAATAACTATGGAAGAAGTATTCGGTGCAGTAATGGCAACATCTTTGGTATTGATGGCAGTATTTGTACCTGTATCATTCATGGCAGGTATTACAGGTCAAATGTTTAGACAATTTGCACTATGTATTGCATCATCAATAGGTCTATCAACTGTTGTAGCGTTAACTCTTGCTCCTGCATTATGTTCAATGATTTTAAAAGATGGAAGTGAAAAGGCAGACTTTGAATTTATTCAAAAATTTGATGAATGGTTCAACAAAGTAAGAGATAATTATTTGAAAGGTGCTGAAATATTCATTGACTCACCTAAAATTACCTTGACGACATTTGCAGCAATTATTGCATTCATCTTATTTATGTTCAATATAATACCAAAAGGCTTCCTTCCAACTGAAGATAAAGGTGCTATATTTACACAAATCCAACTCCCTGATGGTTCTTCAGCCTCAAGAACAAATATCGTAGCAAACGAAATAGAAGAAAGACTTCTTCAAATGGATGGAATTGCAAATACAATTACATTAGTAGGATATTCAGGTGAAAATACAGCACTTATTGTTTCAGAACTAAAAGAATGGAATGAAAGAAAAAACAAAGAACTTTCAATGCAAAGTATTTTAAATAAAATACAAAAAGAATTTACCAACTATCCATCAGCAACAATTGCATCATTCTCACCTCCATCAATTTCCGGTCTAGGTATGTTCGGAGGCTTTGAATATCAGCTGCTTGACAAAGGAAACAGAACTCCTCAAGAATTGTACGATGAAGCACAAAAACTAATTCAAGCTGCTAACAAAAACTCATCATTCCAAATGGTATACACTTCATTTACTGCAAACTTACCACAATTAATGATTAACGTAAATGCAGATAAAGCACTTGCACAAGGAGTTGATATTTCTGAAATTTATAGTGCATTATCAGGCTATTTTGGAAAATCATACGTTAATGACTTTAATAAATACGGACGTGTTTATCGTGTATACCTACAAGCTGAATCTACATACAGAGAAAAAATTGGTGACATTGATAAAATCTATGTAAAAAATAAAATGGGCTCAATGGTTCCACTTTCTTCCGTAGTAGAAGTTAAAAACATTGTAGGGCCATACAGCTTAACAAGATTTAATATGTATCCTGCAATTACAATTAACGGCTCAGCAAGATCAGGAGTAAGCTCAGGTCAAGCAATGGAAGAAATGGAAAAATTATCCGCAGAAGTACTTCCAAAAGATATGGGTTATTCTTGGTCAGGAAGTTCTCTACAAGAGCACGAATCATCAGGACAAATTGGACCAATCCTAGCAATGTCACTTGTTTTCGTATATCTATTTTTAGTAGGTTTATACGAAAGCTGGATGTTACCAATCGCAGTACTTCTAATTTCACCAATTGCCTTAGTAGGGGCTTTATTCTTCCAATATGTATCGGGTTATTCACTTGATATATATTCACAAATCGGGCTTGTAATGCTAATCGGTTTATCAACAAAACAAGCAATCTTGATTATTGAATTTGCAAAAGATGCTCACGAAAACGGTATGGGAATAAAAGAAGCAGCAATGCAAGCAGCAAAATTAAGATTCCGTGCTGTAATGATGACTAACATAGCATTCATTTTAGGCCTATTACCATTAGTATTTGCTCACGGTGCCGGTGCTGCAAGCCGTAATTCAGTAGGTATGACCGTATTCGGTGGAATGATGGCTGTAGCATTTATCGGAACATTCTTAGTACCTGCTTTTTACGTAATGATAGAAAATATTAAAGTCCATACAAGAGAATTGAAAAAGAAATATAACCATAAAGGAAAATAAATGTTTAAAAAACTAATATCACTATGTTTAATATTTGGAATATGTTCAATGCAAGCAATTGCAATTGATAAACCAGAAATTGGCAATAAAGTTAATGACAAAGAATATCCAAAAGCAGATGCCGTACTGCCAAAACCTAGATCAAATGAGCAAGCAGATTTTATAATTGAAGGCGGTATTGAAAAAAACATTGACATGACACTTGATAAATGTATAGAACTTGCTCTTGGAAATAACCCTCAAATAAATTCTGCTTTCCATGATATTCTTGCGTCAGATGCAAGGATAAAACAAGTCTGGTCAAATTACTTTCCACAAGTAAGCTGGCAAACCGGCTATACAAGAATCAGACAATTACAATTATCAGATGCTTTAGGTCAAAACTTACAATTCAATTACTTCATCTTAGGTCAAATTACTCTACAACAAATGTTATATGACTTTGGTGTTACACAAAACCAAGCAACAATAAAACGTTTGGACTACGAGGCATACAAAACAACACTTGGAGCAACTATAAATGAAGTAATCTACCAAACAAAAGATGCTTATTACAATCTTTTGTTTGCATTTGAAAACAAAAAAGTTGCAGAAGATACTGTAAACAAATTTGAAATGTTTTACAACCAAGCAAAAGCATTCTATGAAATCGGAATGAATCCTAAAGTAGATGTAACTATAGCAGAAGTTAATTTAAGTAATGCGAAACTACAATTAATTCAAGCAGACAATGCAGTAAATCTTGCAGTCGCAAAACTTAATAACGTAATGGGAGTGCCATTCATTGACAAATACAATGTACAAGAAAGACTTACATACCACCCAGTAAGTATCACATTTAACAAAGCTATCGATATCGCAAGAGATGCACGCCCTGAGCTTAAACTCGCTGAACTTAAAGTAGAAAGTGCAAATCAAACCCTTAAACTTGTAAAAAAATCATATTTCCCAACCCTATCAGTTGAAGGACAACTTCAAATAGGTGGTAAAAGTTGGACAAGTAACTACGGTTACAACTTAGGTGGATATTTAAACTTTCCAACCGTAAATGGTATGCTTATCAAAAACGAAATTCAAGAAGCAAGGTACTTATACGATAAAGAACTTGCAAATGCTAAAAATACCCAAAACCAAATATATTTAGAAATTCAAAACGCATTTCTAACTTTGCAAGAAAAACAAAACCAAATGCCTGTAGCTCTGCTACAAGTAAAACAAGCTAAAGAAAACTATGAACTTTCCTACGGCAGATACCGCGTAGGAGAAGCAAACCCAACAGAATTAAAAGATGCACAAATAAACTACCAACAAGCTCAACTTAACTACTATAATGCACTATACCAATATAACTCTGCAAAAGCTCAATTGGAAAAATCAATAGGTAAAAATCTTGCCCAAGAAACAGAAGATATTGTAGAACTGGATGAAAACGGATAATACTAAAATTATTAACAAATATTAACATTAACACTTCGGAAAAGGCAATTTTTTCGAAGTGTTATATTTTATATATATGTAAGAGATATTTAAAGAAAAGAAAACGAGAAAGAGAGCAAAAGAAAATGGCACCAACAAAAGAAAAAAATAGCGGTCAATTTGGTACATTCGTTAGAAGTAAGATAAATAAGAAATATGAAAATGGTTTATTAAAAACAAATTCTTCATCAGAATTCAACTACTTTGCAGCAAAAGATAGAAGAATGCGTTTCAATACAGCTAAGGACCCAATCTATTACGTATTCGATTGCATAGAAAACAGACCAATCAAAACTCTAGCAAAAGAATTCGTAAAAGATTCGTTCTTCGAAATTGCAAACTTCGTATCACAAGTCGTTAGATAATCAATAGGAAACCAAAAAGGAAATTATTCAAAATCGTTGGAAAATCAAAAAGGTAAGGAAAAGGCTAATATAAAAGGAAACTAAGAATAGGATTTATTTTTTATTTAAAGATGGCTAAGCCATCTTTTTTTATTTGTTTTTTGTATATAATAGAAAAAGAATAAGAAAGGGTGTAAAATTATGACAGAACGAATAGTATCAGGAATGCGACCTACAGGAAAACTACATCTAGGACATTACTTAGGCGTAATCCAAAACTGGGTAGAACTACAACATAAATATGAAAGTTTCTTCTTTGTAGCAGACTGGCACGCCCTTACAACAAAATACGACAAAACAGAAAATCTAAAACAAGACACACTTGAAGTTGTTATGGACTGGCTAGCATCAGGCATCGATCCTAACGTAGCTACAATTTATGTACAATCTCTTGTACCTGAAATTGCAGAACTTAATACATATCTAAGCATGATTACCCCACAAAACTGGGTAGAACGTGATCCAACCTTAAAGGATATGGCAAAAATTTTACGTACAAAAGAAGGTACAAACTCTCAAATTAGTTATGGTCTGATGGGTTATCCGGTTTTGATGAGTGCTGATATTATGATGTTCAACGCAACAGCAGTTCCTGTAGGAATTGATCAAGTCGCACACATTGAAATTACAAGAGATATCGCAAGACGTTTTAATAACATATACAAAACAGAATTTTTTAACGAAGCAAAACCTTTATTAAATCACTGTTCTTTAATATGCGGACTTGATGGCAATAAGATGGGTAAATCATTCCAAAATGATATAAAAATATCAGACTCTGAAGAAGTTACCGCTAAAAAAATAATGTCAGCAATAACCGACAGAAGCAGAATGAGAAAAGATGACCCGGGACATCCGCAAGAATGTCAAGTTGCATTCAAATATTGGGAAATTTTTGCAGACGAAGTACAAAAAAATACTGTAAGTTGTGAATGTGAAAAAGGGCAACGAGGCTGTGCTGACTGCAAACGCCAATTAGGAAAACTAATTAATGAAAAATTTGCACCGATAAGAGAAAAAAGACGCTACTATGAAACACATCCTGAAGAAGTTAGAGCTATAATTGAAGCAGGTTCTCAAAAAGCAAGAAAAGAAGCTCAAAAAATTCTAACGGAAGTTAGAAATATTATCGGAATGTACTAATAACAAATAAAACAAAATTAACAACAAGCCGACATGCAAGATAAACGGAGATTGCATATCGGCTTGGATTTCTGCACTATGACTGTGGCAGAAGGAAAACTTTTCAGAAAAATAGCCGTCGAAACGGCCAATCTCATATTTGGTAAAAGGTTAGTGTGTAGGAGAAAATAAAGAAAAAGAAAATGGTTTACATTTCATATATGCCACTTATTAAGATATCTATAACATATATTCAATATATATTAACAAATATTAATGTTTTTATAAATATACAAAATTTTAAAATACACAATTATTGCAATAAAAATCTTTTTCGAGTAAAATATTATCATTAAAGAAGGGATATTGGATGAGAATAGAAGCTAAAAATCTTGTTAAGATATATGGTGACAGAAGTGTTGTAAATGACATTTCCTTTGAGATGAATAAAGGTGAAGTAGTTTGTCTACTAGGGCCTAACGGAGCAGGTAAAACCACAACCTTTTATATGGTTGTAGGACTCGTAAAACCAAATAAAGGGCAAATCTTACTCGATGGTCAAGATATAACAAGCTGGCCAATGAATATCCGTGCAAAAGCAGGACTTGGTTATTTACCGCAAGAAGCG
>CASECH010000044.1 GCA_949286405.1 uncultured bacterium | reverse complement strand
GTTCATATGCATTATCACATTTTATTCCTAACATTTTGACAATATTAGAAAGTTCTGATTCAACCGATTTTAGTTTTTTAAAATCAATCTTTCCATCTGTCATATAATGGTTTGATATATCATAATTATATTTATATCGCCAAAAATAATCAGAAGTTCTAAGAGTCATAGAACGTGTAATTGGAGCATTTTTCAAGTTTTGGTAAATTTCATCATCTACATTTCCTTTTTCATTATATAAAACACTAATATCTTGTTCTAATTTTTGTAATGTATTTAATACTCCAACTTTATCATAATCTTTTCTCTCGTTTTTAATTAAACGCAACATAGTCATATCAAGAATACCGTCTTGATTTCTATAATTTTCAAGAATTTTAATAACATCTGACTTTCCAAGTTCTAAATCATTTATCATATAATCAACAGCAAAGCAATTTTGAACATCAAGTTTACCATTAACTGTACATAAATTTCTTAAAGGTTCAGCATATTGATCATGATTAATATAAGTATCATATTTATATGTTCTCAAATTATATTCTTTTACTTCTTTTTCTGATTGGAAAAATTCTTTTTCAACTTTTTGAACAATATAATTCTGAGTATCTTTATCAATATCATGTAAATTTATTTCACCTGTATTTCTATCTCTAGTTAAATCATAATGTACATAATGATCAAAAGGATCTGATTCCGGAAGAAACATACCAATTTTGAAACCTATATCATCAAAGCATTTAACATAATTTCCATTCGCATCTTTCTCATAATAAATTCCATTTTTCGCAATTTCTGAAATCATTAATGAATAAGTAAAATCTCTTTGAGTTTCTCTGTTTTTAATTCGCTTCTCAAATGTTACATAAATGCGATCAAATGCATCCTTATTAAAGGTATATCCTTCGTTATAATTACCTTCAGTGCAAGCTTCCATAATATCGTCTACAACACTATTTCTTACATTTGGATGAGAAAATAATTTTTTAGCGGCATTAACAATTTCTTGTCTTGCTTCAGGTTTGGCGTACTCTAATTGATTTTGTATTAACCTATTTATAGAACATTCAGTAGCTTGTATAAGATATTCATCTTTACCTTTAGGGATACAGTCTACTAATTCTTTAGCATAACCAAGCATTTCATCACTTAATAAATTATTCTTATAGCCTCTTGAAATTGTAGTGAAATCTTCAAGTTTAAATTTATTAATATCGTAACTTGTATTAGAAAGTTCACTATTTCTTATTGACTCTAACAATGCTTTAGCAGACTGACTTACACTTCCATCAGCTCTTTGGCATAACTCATTACCTTTTATATTAAATTCAGCATCAGTCATTCCACCTTCAGTTATACCTGCAGGAAGTGACTCAAGATTTAATCTTGTAATTGTACCATCCGAATTTATTCTAAACTTTTGACCGTTGATTTCTTGAATTTCACCTTGCTCAACTTCCCAATAACCGTCACCAACATAAGTATTTTCAAGACCTCTAATATTGCTACCTAATTGCTGAGATCCTAAATTATAAGCACCACGTTCTGTCGCTTGGTCTACATAACCCTGCATATCTATGTTAGGATTAATAGGATTAGCAAATTCATCCTTATAAATTCTTGTTAAATATTCATTTAAAGATCCTTCTTCAGAATATTTCAAATTATTGTAATTTTCTAATAATCTTGCAGTGAAAGGGCTATCAAGAACTTCTTGAATTTTAGCTTCTTTAAATGTGGCAGGAAGAGATTTATCATTCATAACAAGTTCTCTAAGACCTTGTTCTCCATATTGAGCAATAATATCACGATATTGTAACATATGTACTAATTCATGAGAAATTATTTCTACCAAATCTTTAGCATTATTTGTATTCTTATTAATTTGAATAGTACCATCAGGCCAATTTGCCAAACCATCAGAACCTTGCATTTCTATAAATTCTATTTTAGGTTCATAGCCCTTCATGCCAATATCTTCTGATAATATTTTAACAACACCGTCTGCAAATTTTTGTTTATCAGAACCACAATCTTTTGCAAGTTTACGAATATCATCACTACGACTTTTTGCGATATCTTTGAAAACATTTCCTAATTCTTCATAATGCTGAGTAAGTTTTTCTTTTAATTTTCCAGTAAATATTAAGGAAGTTAGTTCTCCATTGACATCTGGAGCAGAAACTCTTAAATCTGCGTCATTATCAAGATTAAATAAATCAACAGATTTATCTTCAACACCCATATTAGCATCTGATTGTTGCCATTGATCTTTTATTTTTCCTGCAACAGTTTCTGCAGGATTTTCAGTTTTTGCATTATCAACTAAGGCTTCATTCTCAGAGTTTATCCCTTGGGGAAAAGTAGTTTCAGTTTTTTTATCTTGTGCCTTTTTAACATGAATTTTGCCTTCTGAAATATCATCCATTGTCTTTAGAATATTTTGAGCTTCCCGCTTAGTCACACCATATTCTTTAAATGCATCATGAATGTATTTTATTTTTGATTCTGTATTCAAATGTGCAAACTGCTTTTGCAATACTCCGCCTGAAATTGCAAATGCAACAGAATTAATCCAATCTTGAGATGTAAGTTCTGCATCTCCAGAAATTTTATTTAACAAATATGTACTTGATAAATCTAATGCAACCTCACTTGGAATTTGTAACATCTTTGCAGTAGTATCAATACTTTTAAAAGTTTTAACTATATCATTCGGAAATTTCACAGGATTGGCTTTTATCATAGCAAAAACTTCATCTGCAGATTTTCCAGATTGTCTTAAAGTTTTTACCAGAGCTTTGGTCTTGTATAGAGCTGCACCTTGTTCTGCAAATTTTGAAGCTTGCATACCTGCAGCCATATATATAGTATTTTTTAAAACACCTTTACCCCAAGCTTGCCATTCTTCTGCACTCATTCCGTTTTCAGATGAAAGTTGCTCTAATAATTCTGTGGGCCTAAGCGTCATATTCGCCATAATCACAGGGGATGCTGCTTGCTGCACTTTTTGTAAAGTTTGTGCAACTTTTACTCCTTTTTTAGCTTTATCTACTAAACTT
>CASECH010000043.1 GCA_949286405.1 uncultured bacterium | reverse complement strand
GTCAAAACAATTACCCGAGTTACCTGAAGAGTTGCAGGATTATGAATAGTTAATTTATAGTATTGATTTTATTTTTACACAGTGATAAACTAGGCAAGTATTATGATAGAAAAACCAAAAGAAGCAAAAGATAGAATAATTTTAGCATTAGATACAGATAATCTTAACGAAGCTCGTGAATTAGTTAATGAGTTGAAAGATTATGTCGGGTATTTCAAAATAGGTCTTCCTTTGATTGTCAATTATGGTTTTGAAGCTTTCAGATTGTTGGAAGAAAATGGGGCAAAATGTTATTATGATTGTAAATTTCATGATATTCCCCATACTGTACAAAAAGCTTGTATTAGTCTTGTAAAAAATAATATTGATTTTTTTAATGTCCATATTCAAGGTGGGTCAAAAATGACTTCCGCAGTGGTGAGAGCATCAAAAGCCGCTGCAAAATCTATGGGAGTAAATCCTCCTACTATACTTGGAGTTACTTTGCTATCAAGTTTTGGACAAAGGACTTTAACAACTGAACTGTGCGTTGATAAAAATATTGAAGACTATGCATTACAACTTGCAAGAGTTGCAAAAGAGTCAGGACTTGACGGAGTTGTTGCAAGTGCTGATGAGGCTAAAAGGATAAGACAAGCTTTCAAAGATGAAGATGGAGCTGAAGATTTTATTATTTTATGTCCTGCGACAAGACCTACTTGGGCTTCGGTTAATGACCAAGTGAGAGTTGATACTCCAAAAGATGCTATTTTAGCGGGTGCTGATTTTATGGTTGTAGGTAGACCTATTACTACTGCTGAAGATAGAATTGGTGCTGCAAAACTTATAATTGATGAAATAGAAACAACATTGTCAGAAAAAGCTGTTATAGTTTAGCTTATTTCTTTGCTGCGTATTTTTTTGATAGTATGTATTTTTTGTTTGTTTTATCAAAGACTAATATCTCGTAAGAAATACCGTCTGATAGAAGCTTTATTGAGTTATCGTAATCAGTTCTGTATATTTGCGTCTTTCTCAGCTCATTTAGTGTTCCCTTATTAGGATGTCCAAAATTGTTTTTACCTGTTGAAATAATTGAAACTTGATTATTTATTTTACTTAGCATTGATTGGTTAACTGTATGTTTCCCTCCGTGATGACCTACTTTTAGGACTTCTATGTTTGTTGGAATTTGTTTTTCTATTTTTTGATAAGCCTTAATCCCGGCATCTCCCATAAAAAGTATGTCAAAATTTTTATATTTAATTAGGCTAATAATAGAATTTTCATTTTCAATAGATTGAATATCTTTTTTATTTTTAGAAGTATATGGTATGTTTGCATAAAAAACTTTTATATTAAAACTGTTCTCTTCTTTGTATATGTTTTGGTTGGAGTTAATTATTTGAGGTTGTTTTTTATATTCTTGGAGGGTTTTATATACTAGTTGAGCGGTATGGGATTTGTCTGTATAGGAGTTAAGATATACTTCTTTTACATTGAGATTTTTAATTATATCGTATGCTCCTCCTGCATGGTCAGTATCAAAGTGAGTAATAATTAAACCTTCTATATTTTTTATGCCTCTGTCCTTTAGATACTTTATTATTGTTGAACTTGCTTGTGATTTACCTGTTTTATATGGAGAACGTCCGGTATCGATTATGAAATATTTTTCGTTAGGACTTTTTATTAAGAAACAATCTGCATTTTGTACATCAAATGTTATTAATTCAAGTTTATGGTTTGGTATTTTAATAATTGTGATTAGTAAGCAAAGTGTCAGAATTAGAGATGTAATACCTAGTTTTTTTATTATTTGTTTTTCTTGGTGATTTTTGATAATTATTGTCAGAAGTATTACTATTGAATAGTATATTGATATTTGTAAAATGCTTGGATGGGTTGTTTCAATAAGAGAATTAGGTAAATTGGCAAATGATGTTGAGATAAATACTATTGCTTTCAGTAGAAAATTTAATATGAAATCAGTAGGTATGCATATAAATTTTGTGTATGGACTAAATATTGCAAATATTGAACTTACAAAACCGCCAAAACTTACTATGCTTATGAATGGAACACTTAGAATATTTGCGAATACAGAATATAATGAAAATGTGCTGAAATAAAACATTTGAATTGGTGCTATCCATATTTGAGCCACAATTGGTAATAATATTGAACCACTGATCCATTCAGGTACTTTAGTTTCTTTTAGTTTTTCAAATAAAACGTTTCCTGTTGTTAATATTCCGAATGTTACTATAAATGATAGTTGAAAGCCTACATCATTGATATATGCAGGATTATAAATGAGCATTATCATAGCAACAAGTGATAGTAATGATACACTATGTGTGTCCCTGTCTATGAGTTTTCCGATTAAAATTATAAGTAGCATAAGTGCTGCTCTTATTACTGAAGGACCAAGCCCTGTCATAAATGTATATAGTACAATCAGTAACATTCCTGAAATGACAGATAATTTGTATGGAACTTTTAGTTTTCTTACAAAAAAGAACCAGAAACCATATATGAAAGCAACATTCATACCTGATGCGGCGAGTATATGTAAAAGTCCGGAGTTTACAAATGATGTTTTTATATAATCAGGAGGAGCAATTGCATCGTCACCAAATACTATACCTCCCAGAAGTTCAAGATATGGAGTCTTAAGAATTTGTGAGTGTGTAGTAAGAATTTTATTTCTTGTGTTATTCAACCTTTGGATAAATTTCCATTTAGGAGTTATTGGGGTATCAATTTGTTTAATATCTTGTTCATTTGTATAGTATACAGTAAATGTATCAAAATTTCTTAAGTACTTTCCATAATCAAATTGTGACGGATTTCCAGCTTTAAAAGGTGTTCGCAGTTCTCCTTTGAATTCATAGGTGTTTCCGATGATTAATTTTTCAAAATTATTTGTATCGCTTTCTGCAGTCACTAAAGTTTTAGCTTTGATATTTTCATTATTAATATTAGAAACTTTTACAAAAAATTTGGTTTTATTTTTTATATTACTGTTCGGTATTGATACAATTTGACCAATAATTTTACTGTTTGATGGAGCATATTCAACAAGTTTGTCATTTGTGTGTATTTTAATTACTGATAGAAAGAACCCAAAATAGAAAATTATTATCCAAAATATTATATATTTTATTTTTATAAAGTTTTTAATAATTAAAACAATAGATAAGATTGTTAAAATTGTCGTAATTATAATTGCACAGTTATTGAAGAATGCAATAATCCCCATCATAAATACTATTGAAGTTATAAACATTACATAGTTTTTACTTTGTAATACTTCCATTAGAGCTTTTCTTATCATAGTTTAATGATACTATAAAAAAAGAGATTGCTTTTACAATCTCTTTTACTTTATTTTTTGTTTCCGAATATCCAGAATTTTTTTGTTTTGTTTTGTGGTGAATTATTTTCTTTTATATTCTGTTTTTTATCCTGAGGTATAATTTTAATCGTATAGTGCTGAGCAAAAACGCTTGTAGAAAGAGCTTTTACGTATTTGTCTGAAAGGTGTGCATAGTCAAATATTATAACTCCGTTAGCGTTAAGTTTTCTTGCCTCGTGTATCTGTCTTATTAGGTCTTCTTCTGAACCGTTCATAAATGTAACGAATAGACCAGCATAAAAGTCTGTTTTAGGAGATTTTGATTTAAGTACGTCTTGCATCATTGAATTTGCCATTTTTGAGTCACAAGTTAAAAATAGCGGTGTGAACCCATCAATGTAGTTATTTTGCGACCAGGTTTTCCAGTCTTGTTGTTTTTTGTCCAATGCAGCTTGTCTGTCAGGAAAAATTACAGCGGTTATATATGTGTGTTTTGAACGGCATAGTTTTCCGATTTTTTGAACCATTTCTGTTACTTTACTTCTTCTATAACCGCACCAAACCGGCCATAGAGAATCTGTAACGCTCATATTTACAGGGTCAACTCCGTACATTTGTTCAAATTCTTTTCTTGCAACATCTGTATAGCCCCAACTTGAGTTATCGTTTACTGCAACGGTATTTGGATATCTTATGTAATCAAGATTTATTCCATCAGGTTTGTATCTTGTAATTATCTCATCTACTAATTTATAGATAAAATTTTGTACTTCAGGATTTGC
>CASECH010000042.1 GCA_949286405.1 uncultured bacterium | reverse complement strand
TGTCTATATTGATGTAAATGGAGTTAATCCTCCTAATACTTTTGGAAAAGATATTTTTAGGTTTGTTGTAAATTTTGATGATAGTGTAGTTCGACCATATGGTTACGATAAGACTGAATCTGAAATAAATGATAATTGTAAACTCTCTGGTACAGGCGATTATTGTGCTGCTAAAATAATCAATGACGGCTGGCAAATGAAAAAAGATTACCCTTGGTAAGTAAAAAAGCTTGAGATTTTTCAAGCTTTTTTTTATTTTTTTTATCTGTTTTTAGTTTCTATATAATTTGTATTTGGAATATATGTATTATCATTAATTTCTATTTTATTGATAATTTTAGCTCGTTTTTTGCGGAATAGCATATCTACAAAAGCTTCAAGTCTTGTGATAAAACCGGCTTCTCCAGTTTGCTCATCTATAGTTAGGTTTAAAAGCGGTTTGTTAAAACGTTTAGCTTTTCTTGTTATACGCTCAATCATTAAAGAATCAGGTCCGCATCCAAATGCTGTAACAGTGATAATACCATCGATTTTATTATCTTTCATAAAATGCCCCGCAGCACCCGTCATTTCATGCTCATTAGCCCAATACTTTTCTTGCCCTAGAGCTTTTATTCCATCATCCATTTGCTCATCAGATAACTGAAGCTCAGAATAAACTTTTACGTCCATTGCTTCAAGTTTATCAAATATTTTCATAGAAGTTCTTTCATCAAAAATATTGTATCCATGAGAAATTAGAGCTATAGAAATTGGAAATTCTTTATTTTCATTTTCAATGAAGACTTTGCCTTGTAGAGCGTAATTCATTGCCTTTTTATAACTCATTCCTGACTTTGTCATTATATGGAAATTGTTATATGTTCTCCAACCTGCTTTGGAAGCTTTTTTGATTTCTTCCATATCAGTAATCCCAAAAGGAGCAACTGCTTCTGCAAGAAATTCATAAAGCCCTTGATTTTTTTCAGATTTATCTAATGTTGCTTCAATCAAAGTGAAATCCTTTTTTACGACATTTCTTACCAAGTCAGGTAGCCCTCTGATTTTTGAACAGTTATAAATCTTAGGAGCAATAGATTGTATAGAAGGTACAAAAATCTTATCTATACCTTTTTCTATTAAGTTTAGAACGTGTCCTATGTATACCTTTATAGGTAAGCAAGTTTCTGTCACTACAAGAGCAGAACCTTTTGACATAGTCTGTTTTGTTGTAACATCAGACAGTACTATTTTTATTCCAAGTGCTGTAAAAAAACCGTAATAAAACGGATAATTGTGATAAAAAGACATTGCACGAGGTATCCCGATAGTCATATCATTGTTTTGTTTTTTATTATTTTCCACTTTATCCCCTTTGTTCCTTAATGGGTAACTGTTTTTTACTACTGTTATAATACTTCAAAATAAAATATTTTGCTACTTTTTTATTTAAATTTTAATAAATATTTAATATATTTGTTATAATATAAAAAAAGACTAAGAGGTGTTTTCTATGCCGCATTTTTTTGT
Organism: uncultured bacterium; assembly: GCA_949286405.1. Taxonomy (GTDB): domain Bacteria; phylum Cyanobacteriota; class Vampirovibrionia; order Gastranaerophilales; family Gastranaerophilaceae; genus CALURL01. The sequence continues at coordinate 10,003 of CASECH010000042.1, read as the reverse complement.
TAATTCTAAAGATGTAACTGAGAATATTTTGGTAATATCAGATAAGGATACTTACCAGCACATTGCAAAGTCATTAAGAACTAAAGTCGGTGAAGAACTTTTGTTAATTGATGAAAATCGTATTCAATATGAGGTAAGTGTTATAGAGATTACCAATAAAGAAATTGTTGTAAGGATTAATAAGTCATATCCGTCTAACCGTTATCTGGATTTTAATCTATTTTTAGCACAATCACCACTAAGAAGTGATGCTCAATCAACCGTTATTGAAAAAGCAACAGAATTAGGAATTTGTGGAGTTTATCCTATCTTGACAGATAATTGTGCTGTAAAAAAAGATGTGGTATCTAAAAAAGTAGAAAAGTGGCAAAAAATCATGAATGAAGCTTCAAAACAATGTGAAAGAGCATTTATTCCAAAGTGTTTTGAGCCAATTAATACTTTAGAGGATATTTTAAAAGATAAAAAATTTGATAAAATAATCGCATTTTGTGAAAGACAAACTGATTTGACATTAAGAGAATATGTATCTTATAATGAAATAGCATCCGGAGAAAATTTACTGGTAATTATTGGGCCTGAAGGAGGTTTTTCTCAAAGAGAGTTCCAATTACTTAAAGATTACCAAATCCCAATGCTAACATTAGGTGATTTAATTCTAAAAGCGGAGACAGCTGTTATTGTAGGTTTAGGAAATATTATTTATGAGTTCAACAATTATAGAAAAAATTAAATCTGATACAATTTTGAATAAAATAGCAGAGTTTAGTGATAACGAAATTTATCTGGTAGGAGGTACTGTCAGGGATTTTTTTCTTGAAAAAGACAGTACAGATAGAGATATTATCGTGATGGATGAAGATGCAAAATCTTTCGCATTAAGGTTATCTGATTATTTGGAAGCAACTTTTGTCCCCTTAGATGAAGAAAATAAGATTTATCGATTGGTACTGAAAGATAAAATTAATTATATCGATATTACAAATCCGATAGAAAATTCTTTGGAAAAAGATTTAATGAGAAGAGATTTAACTATTAATGCAATTGCTGTAAATATTAGAACTGGAGAAATTGTTGATATTTCAGGAGGGATAACTGACATAAAAAATAAACAAATTAATTATGTTAATGAGTTAAATTTTGTAGATGACCCCTTGCGTTTATTACGTGTTTACAGATTTCAAGCACTATTGGGTTTTGATCTTTCACCAGAGACGATAAATGCTGTATGTAAATATGCTGATTTAATATCAAAACCTGCAGTTGAACGTATTAATTACGAATTAATGCACTTGTTTAGTGGAAAATATGCATATAAAGCTATTGAGAATATGAATAAAACTTGGCTTTTAGAAAAGATTTTTCCTTTTGTAAAAGAATTAAAGCAAGTTCCTCCTAATTCTCATCATCATTTAGACTTATTTCATCATTCATTAGAAACTGTAAAACAGATTACAGAGATATATGAAATGTCTTCTGATGAAGTAAAATTACATTTAAATAGAGTTGATTTTGGGGGGATACCAAGAATTGCTCATTTGAAACTTGCAGGTTTTATGCATGACATTGGTAAATTTTCTACATGGACTATCGAAGAATCAGGTAGACATCGTTTTATAAAACATGATGATGTAGGTGCTAAACTGGCAATAAAATTTCTAAAAAAAATGGCTTTTTCTAATAAACAAGTTGACTACATATCATCAATGATTAAACATCATATTTATCCATCTAGTGTAATGCAATCTCCACAAATTACTGAAAAAGTAATGATGAGATATGTTCGAAAAATGGAGGATGATGCTATTGATGCAATTATTCTTGCAAAAGCTGATAGATTATCTGCAAGAGGCCCAGAAATAACGGATCTGGTTGTTCAAAGAAACTTAAATTCTCTTGATATGTTATTAAAATTTTATTTAGAAGTAAAAGATACTCTTGAGCCTTTGCCTAAATTACTTTCAGGCAATGATGTAATGGAAATTTTAAATATTTCTCCATCGAAATCATTGGGGATAATTATGAATGCTTTGCATGAAGCACAATTGTCAGGAGATGTTTTAACTAAAGAGCAAGCAATTGAATTTGTAAAGCATGTAGAGTTGTTCTAATTTTCTGTATTTTTCATTTATTTTTTTGTCGTGTCTATGTAATAAACGTATTTGTTACAATTATTTACAAATTTTTTTGTTTATTTTTTTATAATTTTAGTTATATTTCTTGCCTTGCTTGTGTATTTTAGTAAAAAAAAATAAAAATTTTATTTAATATTTTTCTATTATTAAAAAAAAAAACAAAAAAAGGTCTTAATATCTCCTTAACATTTACCCAAAATCTAGCAATTTTTTTTATTTACTACTTTTAAAACAGTTGTGGGATTGCTATAATTTCTTTTGTAGTATTAAATCCAGACAGTTTATATTAAAGTTATGATAGAAAAAGTTAGATTAGGTAGTGTAAATAATTCAAATACCCCAAAGCAAAAAGTAGTAGGGAAATCAAAACAAGAACCAGTATTTAAAGGTATTGTTGATGGTCTTATTTCTGGGGTTCAGATGTGTGAAAAACATCCGATGTTGAATGTTTCAGTGCTGGATTTATCAACAGCTATTGTACCACGTACTGTTATTGAAACTTGTGCAGGTTCGCAGAAAACTGATGAAGATGGTAATAAAAAAAGACAATTTAACTTCTATGGAGGTTTTGAAGCTTTTAGACGTGAAAGTTCTGGACTTATTATTAACTGTATAATCCCGAGTTTTATCGTAATGGGAGCTGCAAAATTATTGCAAAAACCTATAATGGGTGACTTTAAAAAATCAAAATTAATAAATGTATGGGCTAATAGTGATACAATTGATAAAGTACAAGAATTTTATTCAAAAGCAGAAGGAAAAACACATAAAGATAGAGTGTATAATGCCTTAAAAAATATGATAATTTCAATTGAAGGTGTAGATGGTAACGCTGAAAAGGGTGGCATTAAGAAATTTAATGATATGTATTCAATTTTGGATCCTTCAGTTGAAAAACTTTCACGCATAATTTGTACTGATAAATTCGATGAAAAAGCAGCAAATAGAGTATATCAAGAAATAGTTGCAAAAACTCATATCTCTGAAAATATAAAATTTGTAAAAGATAAAGGATATTTTGCAAATTCTTTAGAATCTTTGACAGTGGATGGAAGTAAATTACTTCATAATCTTGTGAAAGAAAATATTACTGATGCAAAATTGTTAGAGAGGTATTTTGCAAAAGCTAAAACTCTAGTAAATGCTAAGAGTTTAGCAGGATTAGGAATTATTATTCCTTTAGCTATATCTGCTCAACCTATTAATAGGTGGATAACAAGGAAAATGTCCGGTAAAAAAGGTGCTCCTATATATAGTGATTTTTCTAACAGAAAAGAAGACCAAGAGTTAACTCCAAAGCAAAAGGCCCAATTACTTGGTCAAAAATTTATATCAGTTGGATCAATGATTGGAGTTGCTGCTTTATCAATGATTATGGATAGGCCTAGTAAAAATTTATTGCAATTCAAAGGTCTTTTCCCTAGCATGGATCAAGCAAGAATAATATCAACAGCGACTTTTGCAAGCAGAATGGCAGCATCTGAAGATCCTAATGAGCTTAGAGAATCAACAATTCGTGATATTGCAACATTTTCAAGTTTTTACTTTTTAGGTGATTATGCTGCTAAAGGAATTGCTACCGCAATAGAAAAACATAACCCTGAAGCAAAATTATTAAATAGAATGAAAGAAGTACCAAAAGATGCAAATATTCTTAAAAAATTCTGGAATTGGGCAAAACATACATCAATTAAATCAACAGATGAATTAGTTACGATAAAAGATAGACGATATAGGACTATATGCCAAATTGGTAATTTAGCATTTTCATTATTGACTTTAGGTGTGTTTATTCCATTGTATACAAGAACGCAAACAAATAAAAAACGTCAACAAGAATTGGCGAAATTAAGTGAAAATCGAGCGAATAATGAGTCGAAAAATACTGATAATAAATTTACAAGCAATTTAGTTCAAAATAATCGAGCATTTAAGACTTTTTTTAATTCGTAGGAGACATAATTATGATAATTCAGCAAGTTACACCCCAAAATATAAATAGTAGTAATATAAGAACAAAAGAACCTAATTTTAAAGGTGCATATGAAGGTTTGAATTCTTTTTTGCGATTCCTTGATACAAATCAGGCTTGGGGAGCAAATGCTGTTGATGTAGGCTCAATGGTATTACCAAGATCTGCAACTGATTTTAAAGATCGTGGACCTCAAGCGGGTGCAGAAACAGCATTTCGTGAATCTTGCGGTACAATTAACCATGCATCAGTAGGTTTGTATGGAACTTTTGCAGGTCTAATACTTGCTTCTGCTTTTAACAATAAGTATGGGATTAGAGCAGATAAGCTTTTTGCAGATAACAATACAATTGATATACTAGCTAAGTATTGGCATGAAGCACGTCATTTAAGTGATGATAAAACTGCCTATGTAAAAGCATATACCGATAATCTTGCTAAAAATATTAAATTTTTTAATACTGATACTGATAAGGATAAGGGAATGATTTCTATGTCTAAAGAAGCACAAGAAAAATTCTCTCAAGCCCTGTCTGAAAAATTATTAAATAGCAATAATAAAACAATAGAAAAAGATTTTCATAATTACTTACATACTTTAATGACTTCTGATACAGGAGCGGAAACTAAAATTGTAATTGAAGGTTTTGAAAGAACTGCTGACGGTACTTCTAAAAATCTGATATCTAATATATATAATGTTTCAAAAACATTTATGGAAGATAATGTTGATAAAATATTTAAACAATCAAAAATGGTTGATTCAAATGATTTTGTTAACGGTTTGAAAAAGCTAAATTTAAGACGTTCAGCTCTTGGACTTGGTATTGCTGCTGCAATAGGTATGTCTGTACAACCACTGAATATGTATATGACAAAGAAAAGAACAGGTAGTGATGGTTTTGTAGGAGTAGCTGGGCGTGAAAAGGATAAGTCTAAAGAATTTAAAATCTTAAAAACAATTACTGCAGCAGTGTTTTCTTTAGGTTGTTTATCTATGATTACAACAAATCCTAAAAAATTCTTAAGTAAAATTCAATTTCATGGTATGACTCCTACTATAAATCAATTAAAATTTGTGTATGGAATGACAATTGCTTCACGTTTGATGGCTGCTCGTGATAAAGATGAATTAAGGGAATCAGCTGTAAAAGATTCTTTAGGATTTTTAAACTTATTGATTTTAGGTGCTTTGGTATCTAAAGGTACTGCAAGATTACTTGATAAGTCGCTTATTAATGTTACTAAAGATAAGTCTAAAAATTTCTTTTCTTGGTTGACAAATTCCGGCTTAAAGACAAGAGATGAAGTCTTATTTGAATCATTGAAGAAAAAAGGTATTGAAACTGTAAAAGATGGTAAAGCAATTCCTTTTAAAGATTTGATAGGTAAGGCAGATGATGTAACTAAGAAAAAACTTCGTACATTAAATATTGCTCAAATAGTTGGATATTTATATTCAGGTATTGTACTTGGTTATGGTATACCTAAGTTAAATATTTATATGACCAATAAATCAGAAGAAAAGAGAAAAGCTAAGCTTGCCGAGAAAAATAATATAACTCAGCAAAATAATGATGCTCTGAAAAATACCAAATCATATGATTTGATGTTAGATCCGGAAAATTTAGGTTTTTTAAGTAAAAAAATGTAATTCCCAACGTAAAAAACGCTCTTAGAAAGAGCGTTTTTTTATATAAATACATTTAACCAAGCTGGGCATTAGCTCCTGATGCGACTTCTATAATTTCTTGAGTAATAGCCCATTGTCTTGTCTTGTTGTAATCAATTGTTAGAGTATTAAGCATTTTTTCTGCATTAGTAGTAGCTGCAGACATCGCAGTCATACGTGAAGCTAATTCACTAGCTTGAGCTTCCAATAATGCTTGGTAGACTATATTTGTAATATACATAGGTACGATTTTTTGTAAAATTCCATGCATATCAGGTTCAAATTCCATTAAAGGTTCAGGCACTCCATCATGATATTTTTCATAATCATCATTTAACCCTTTTAATGGTAGAACATCCCAACTCTCAGTAAAATAGCTCATCATATTTTTGAATCTGGTCGTAATGATTTCTATTTTATCAATTTTATGACTAACAAAATATTCAGCGATATCTTCAATAATCATCTTTGCTCCTTCTCCAGAAGGAGTATTTGCGACACCTACGTAAGTTTTTATAATTTCAGAGTTAAATTCTTTGCATCTCCTTTTTAATGCCGCTATGCCTTTTTGACCTACAACGAAAAGAACTGTCTTTATTCCTCTTGAATTGTAGTCTTGAATAGTTGTAATAGTTTTTCTTACAATATTTGCATTATAAGCACCGGCTAGCCCTTTATTAGAAGTGATAATCAAAAGCCCTACAGTCTTTGTTTCTCTAACTTCAAGTAATTCCGGATAATTGTCGATAGCAGATTTTATCTTTAAGGTTGTTGAATTATAGCTATCAACACTGCTTAAAAGTTTTTTAAACATAGCTGTTAGTTCTGCAGTAAAAGGTCTTGATGCTTTTACTGTATTTTCAGCTTTTTTTACTTTAGCTGCAGCTACCATTTTCATCGCACGCGTAATTTTTTGAGTACTTTTTACGCTTTGTATTCGATTTTTAATATCTTTTAAATTTGCCATAAGTTCAATCCGTTATCTAGTCAAGTGTCAGTAGTGTACAAACAAATATGAATGTTATAAATATTATAAATTTCCATAACTTTATTTGTTTTGCTTTATTTTTACAGGTAGGATTTTTACAAACAATTACATCGTTTATTTTTTCCATACATTCAAGGCATAGCCCTTTTCCACATACGGAACAAATCCCAAAAGCATCTCTGTCATGATGATTAAAACATTTCATTTATACTCTCCTTAAAATGTTTGTTTGAATGATACTATATTTTTCTTTAATTCTTCTTTATCCTCATCGGTTAAAGCATTACCAGAATTTAATTTTTCAGCTAATTCTGACATGTTTGAATTAAAGTATACAAACCATTCTTTTTTAAATTTAGCCATATCACTATTAGCGACATCATCAAGAAGTCCTTCGTTAGCAGCAAATAGGATACTTACTTGCTCAGCAACACTTAAAGGATTATATTGAGGTTGTTTCAATACTTCAGTAAGTTTTTCACCTCGCAAAAGCTGATTTTTTGTTGCTTGGTCTAAATCTGAAGCAAATTGAGCAAAAGCTGCAAGTTCATTATATTGAGCTAAGTCAAGTCTTAATTTCCCGGCAACTTGTTTAATAGCTTTTGTTTGAGCTGCACCACCTACACGAGATACTGATATCCCTGCATTAATAGCTGGTCTTACGCCTGAATTAAATAAATTTGATTCAAGGAATATTTGTCCGTCAGTAATTGAAATAACGTTTGTTGGAATGTATGCTGATACGTCACCGGCTTGTGTCTCAATAATAGGTAACGCAGTAATACTACCTCCGCCTAATTCATCATTCAATTTTACTGCACGTTCAAGTAATCTTGAGTGAAGATAGAATACATCTCCAGGGTATGCTTCACGTCCTGGTGGTCTTTTAAGTAGCAAACTCATTGCACGGTACGCCTGAGCGTGTTTACTCAAGTCATCATATACAATAAGAACATCTTTACCTTGTTCCATAAATTCTTCACCAATTGCAACACCCGCAAATGGGGCAATATATTGCAATGGAGCTGATTCATTTGCTGTTGCAGACACGATTATTGAATATTCCATAGCACAGTGTTCTTCAAGAGTTTTTGCAAGTTGAGCAACAGTAGATGCTTTTTGACCGATTGCAACATATATACAAATAACATTTTGACCTTTTTGGTTAATTATTGTATCTATTGCAATAGCAGTTTTTCCTGTTTGTCTATCGCCAATAATTAATTCACGTTGTCCTCTTCCTATTGGTGTTAAGGCATCTATCGCAGTAAGACCTGTTTGTAGTGGTTGGTGTACTGATTTTCTGGCAACGATACCAGGTGCAACTCTTTCAATAGGTCTTGTTTTTGATGTATCAATTTCTCCTTTACCATCGATTGGTTTACCTGTTGGGTCAATAATCCTTCCAATCAAGCTATCCCCAACAGGAACAGAAGCAATTCGACCTGTAGTTTTTACAGTCATTCCTTCTTTAATTTGAGTGTATTCTCCAAGAATTACTGCACCTACATTGTCTTCATCTAAGTTAAGTGTAATTCCTAAAGTACCTTTTCCGTCTTCAAAAGTTACAAGCTCATTTGACATTACATTTCTTAGCCCGTAAATCCTTGCAATACCATCACCTACTTCTATTACTGTGCCGGTATTTGCAACTTCTGTTTGAAGTTCATAGTTTTGTATTTTGTTTTTAATTATTGAACTAATTTCATCCGGTTTAATAAGTGCCATATTAGTTTCCTTACCTTTCCACCTTATAGTGATAGATTTTTACTTAAACTTTCCAGTTTATTTTTAAGACTTGAATCAATTACATCGTCATCAATTTTTATAACAAGCCCGCCAATAATATCATTATTTACTTCCCATGTAGGGATTATATTTTTTTGTAATTTTGCATGAAGTTTTTCAGTAATTTTTTGTTTTGTTTCATCAGACAATGATACTGCAGATGTAACTTCTACTCGTTGGATATTATTTATTTTATCAAGTTCTACTTTGTATGCTTCAATTATTTCATTGAATTCTTTAAATCTTTTTTTATCGATTAAAATCTTAATAAAATCAGTTATTTTAATATCAATTTGCTCTTTAAATACTTCATCAATTATTGAGTACTTTGTTTCATTTGAAATAGCAGGATTGTTTAGCACTTCTACTAGATCTTGTGAGCTTGCAAATATATGTTGTGCTATTTTTAAATTTTCGAATATAGCATCATAAGATATAATATTGTCTTGTCCCAGTTTTACAAGTGCGTCGGCATAATTTTTTGATGATAATGATATTTGTGTTATTTGCATTTTACAATTTTATCCTATCTATTTCGTCTATACTTTCGTTAATAAATTTTTCATGTAGTTGTGGATTATTAGCCAAAATATTTTGAACTTGTTTTACAGCAAGTTCAACAGAAGCTTTTACTGTTTTTTTAGTTAAATCTGCAGATAGAGTCTTTTCTTCTGTATCAATAACTTTTTCAATATTATTTTCAATCTGTTTAATTTTTAGTTCAGTATCTTTAAATATCTTTTCTGCCAAATCTTGACCGTGATTTTCAGCTTGTTTTAATCTTTTTTGTATTTCTATGTCAAGATTTTTTACTTGCTCTTTTGCGTCATCAAGTATTTTATTGGCGGATTCTTTTTCAGACTTGGAATTTTCGATCTTATCAATAATGTTATTTTTCATAACATTTAAGGATTCTTTAAGATTTATTTTTTTTATAATCCAAGATAGTAGTAGCACCATAACTATAAAGTTAAATGCGTTACTGTGTACAATAAAATTCCATATGTCTAAAATATTTTTCATATTAGTTCATTATCCTATCAACTACATCATAATTAATATCATTTATTGGAAAATTTTCTCCTAAAATTTTAGATGAAATATTCTCCGCCAAATCTTTAACGTTTGATTTTAGTTCATCTTTAGTGGAATTTGCTTCTTGAGAAAGATTTTGTTTGGCAAGATTAATTTTGTTTTTTGCTAATTCTTTTGCTTCTTCTGTTTGTTTTAGAGATTTTTCATTAGCTTGATTAAGCTTACCTGAAACAATTTTTCTTGACTCTGCAAGAGTATTTTTCAAACGTTCATCTTTCTCAAGAAGAATAGAATCTGCCTGATTCTTAGAATTTTTCGCATCATTGTAATTGTCATCGATAAATTTTTGTCTTTTTTCAATGACTTCCAAAATTGGTTTGTAAAATATCCAATTCATAATTAAGATGAATATT
>CASECH010000041.1 GCA_949286405.1 uncultured bacterium | reverse complement strand
TATGTGTTTGTAGTAGTATTAAGTACATATCTTACTTGCCAATCAGCATTTCCATATTGACTGTTTAAAAGTTTAACATATTGATCTTCTTCAGTTTTTAATTTCGCAATTTGATCTTTAGATAAAGTTTTAAGATACTCATCATTTCCTGTGTAGTTGCCTTCAGCATCAGTTGGAATGTCTCCTAAAGATCTTAGAGTTTTTGAACCGACACTGTATGTATATCCGGTATCATCATCTCCAGCTCTTGTAATAATAGAAGATCCGGCAGATACAGCTGCAAAATCATCCGTCCAAGAAGAAGTGTAGCTTACTAAGTAAGTACCATCTGCTTGAGCAATTAAAGCAGTGATAGTGTTATCAAGTGCTCCATCATCAAATGTATATACTGTTTTTGTGTAATCTTGAACAGAAGGCGGAGTCGGAACTGTCATGCCTAACAACTGATTGTAGTAGTTAGCAGATTGGTTAGACAATGTAGTTCTTTGTTGGTTTACTTGTTGTCCTTCATATTCAACATTTGTCTTTCTAGCCGTCAAGCCCAAGAAACGAGCTTGAGATGCTGCCATACCCATGACATCTTTCCTTTCGTTCTTTGTCCCTTATGTTTTCTATTACGGAATACTCATGGTTTTTCTTTAATTTTTCTATTAAATATCTTAATATTTCTTAATAAATCATTCGAATGATGTATATTAAGTCAAATAACCTACTATTTTGCGGAAAAACATATATAAGTTAGAGAATATTTTTTAATTTCTCGATAACAGTATTAAGTGCTCCTTGATGTTCGTTGAATATTTTTATACTATTTTCACAAGTTTGTCTGTAATATTCTTTATCAGATAAGAGTTTTCTCATTTCTTGTGTTAGTTGTTCAGAATTTTTTACAATTTTTGAAGAGTTTGCCTTTGATAATATAGCGTATATATCTCTGAAGTTGTGTATATTAGGCCCTGATATTGTTGGTTTGTCGTATACGGTTGCTTCAAGAGGATTATGACCCCCTGTTTTGTTGAAACTGCCTCCAATAAAGGCAAAATTACATATGGAGTACATTTTACTCAATTCTCCAAGAGTATCAAGGATAATTACATCATTATCTGAAAAATTTGCATTTTCAGAACGAAATCCACAACTTAAACCTGTATTTTTAGCCAAGTAGCCTGCATTAGCAGCTCGTTTTAGGTGTCTTGGGGCTATAAGTAATTTTATATCATTAAATTCATTTTTTAATTTTTTAAAGGAATTTATGATTATTTCATCTTCTCCTTGATGGGTACTGCCTGCTATAATTATTCTGTAATCGCTTTGCCCAATATTTATTTGGGTTTCTCGCCTTTTTATATCAAATTTTAAATTTTTCATTACAGCAGTCTTTTCAGGGGTTGCTCCTATTTGAATAAGTTTGTTTTTATCATCTTCACTTTGGGTGAGTATTTCTTCGTAATTTTTTAGCACTTGCTTGAAAAATGGTTTGAAGAACTTATATGCTTTAAATGTAGAATCTGATATTCTTCCATTGATTACAAATAATGGTATATTTCTCTTTTTGCAATGATATGCAAATGTAGGCCATAATTCTGTTTCAGCAATCATTACAACGGTGGGGTTTATTCTGTTAAGAAACTTTCTTACACAAAATGGTATATCAAATGGGAAATAGGTAATAAAATCTGCAATATTTTCAAATTTTTTGAGTGCAATTTCTTGTCCAGTTTTTGTACCTGTGGTCACTACAAGTTTGTATTCAGGAAATTCCTGTTTGATTTGTTTAATCAGATTTTCTAATGCATTTACTTCTCCAACAGAAACTCCATGAAGCATAATGACTTTTTCCCCGAGTTTTGGATTTTCAAAAAAGCCGAGTTTTTTGTCCCAACCATAAAGATACTTGCCTGCAATAACCCTTATTAGGTAGTAAAAAGGCAAAGTAAATAAAAATAAGATTGTAGAAATTATTCCATATATGAACATAACATTTGTTATTATATTATAAAAATATTTTTTTTAATATAAATTATTGATTGATCCTCTAAAAGTGTCTGAAATACAATCATATTCTGGAAATTGCTTATTGACATTTATTGCTAAAATCTTTATTATATTTATATGGCAATAGTATATTTAAGTTTAGGATCAAATAGCGGTGACCGCATTGGATATATTCAACAAGCTACCGGTTTATTAGGGGCAGTTGATGGTATATCTATTGTTAGAACTTCTGCGTTTTATGAAACAGAGCCTTGGAATATGGATTCTGAGCTATGGTTTGTTAATGCTGTCGTGGAGGCAAAAGTTACTTTGTCTGCCGATGAGCTTCTTGCAGAGTGTCAAAGAATTGAATTGCAATTGGGACGAAAAAGGACGGATGACAAGAAATATGAAGATAGAACAATAGATATTGATATTTTATTTTATGGTAAAGAGATTATTAATAAAGAAAATTTGATTGTTCCTCATAAATTTGTTCATTTGAGAGCTTTTACTCTTGTACCTTTATTGGAGTTGATTCCTGATTTTGAACATCCTGTATTGCATAAGTCTATTGCTGAATTACATAATGATTTAGAAAATCCTGAAATGGTGTTTTTATATGGTACTAGAGTTGAAATCTAAGGTAGCTATTATAGGAGCAGGGCCTGCAGGTTGTACTTGTGCTTATTATTTGCAGAATGAGTATGAAGTTACTTTGTTCGATATTGCTTCTCCTTTGAGAACTATTTTACCAACGGGTGGTGGAAGATGTAATTTGGCATATGGTGAATATGATTTTAGGGAATTGGTAAAAAATTATCCTAGAGGTGAGAAGTTTTTATATTCTGTTTTTTCGCAATTTTCTACATCTGATACTATTTCCTTATTTGATGAAATTGGTATTGAAACATATATGCAGGATGATTTTAGAATTTTTCCTATGTCGAATAGTTCTGCGGATGTAAGAAATAAATTTTTAGAAGCTTTGAAACGTGTAAAATTTATAAAAGAGAAAGTTTTACGTGTTGATCGAGTGAATTATTTATTTAAGGTTGTAACAGATATGGCAAGTTACAATTTTGATAAAATTGTTATTGCAACTGGAGGGCATGCTTCTTACAATCTGATTAAATATCTAGGGCATAAAATAATTAGTCCGGTACCAGCTTTAGTTGCATTGAAAACTAGTGAAGATTTTTCTTCAGTAGCAGGTGTTGCTCTAAAGAGTGTTAGAGCTGAGTTTGGAAGTAAAAAATCTTTAGTCGGAGATGTATTATTTACTCATAAGGGTGTATCAGGCCCTTTGATTTATAAAATTTCATCTTTGTTGGCTAAAGAAGCTTTTCCTTATAATATTTATATTGATTTTGTTGGAGATATTGATTTTCAAGATGTTTTAAATAAAAATTCACATAAAGATATAAAAAATATTTTGGCAGAATTTATTCCAAAATCATTTGCAGAGTTTGTATTGAATAAGTTACATATTGCTTTGGATTTAAAAGGGCACAAGATTAATGCACATATAAGAGATAAAATTTTGAGTCAATTACAAAATTATCAGGTACACGTAGTTGCTCCGGTAAAAGATGGAGAGGTCGTTACCTGTGGTGGTGTATCTCTTGATGAAATTAATCCGAAAACTCTTGAATCAAAACTCCAGCAGGGGATATATTTTTGTGGTGAAGTGCTTGATATAGACGGTTTTTGCGGTGGATTTAACCTGCAGAATTGTTGGTCTACAGGTTATATTGCCGCAAAAGGTGTTATGCAGTCTTAGATAAAGTGTTTTGTTCTTTAGCTAATTGCTTTTTAGCTGCTTCAGCTACTTTATATTCTTTATTGTTTGGTATTAGGTATCTTGATGCTATCATCATAAGTGGTGCTCCTATACCTAGGGCTGATATACAAATTCCCATGTTTTTGAAGATTGCATTTCTTTTTAGTTTTCTTACTTGTTTCATAAATTGGTCAATATCTTGATTTTCTGAAGCCTTTAGAAGTTTACCGAATCTATCTTTTAAGCTTTTGAAGTCTTCAATATCAATGTATTTTCTTGTATCAATTTTCCCTGATTTTTTATCAATTTGTACAATATCAGCTTCTTTTGCCATTTTTACAATGAAGTTGTCACTATCATTGTGGATAAATTTATATACATCCGCATCTGATGGGTTTTGTGCAAGTATTTTTTCATATTGTTCAATACTATTTTTTAAAGTTCCATCTTTTAGTGCTTTATCCAGATCTTTATTTTCAATGATTCTTGAATCAAAATTTATTGGAATATTATGTTTTTGCATTGCTCTGTTTTCAAAGAATTTTTGGAATACAGGGCCTGCAAAGTACATAAAGCCCCAAGTTGTTCCTTCTTTAATTGAGTAGTTAATAAATTCTTGTTTACTTTCAGAGTTTCTCAATCTTTCTTCTGTGATTACACCGTCTAAAATCATAAGATTTTTTACAGGGTTAATCATAAAATCTTGAAATCCACCTTTGAAGCTTATATTTTTGTTATTTGTTTGCTTGTTTGTATCTGTAGTTTTATTGCTGTTTTGTTGTTTTAATTTCTCTTCTTTAATTGCTTGTTGTAGTCTGTGGTGTTGTCTATATTTTGTTAAACCTAAATAAGATACAACTGTTAATGCTGTAGAAATTCCAAATTTTGCGATTGAAAGGTTTTTTGTAAAATTAGGATTTTTTATAGCTTTCTCTACACTATTTTTTAGATTATCAGGAGTTTTTTCTAATAAAACATTTAAAACTTCTTTATTTTTGAAATTTCTTACATCGAATTCGGGGTCTATTTTAAGAGCTTTGTATAATGTTAAGTCGGTTAATTTCTTGAAGAAAGGTATTCCTCCCAGCCATATAGCTTGTGTTCCGAACTCATCTATAAATCTGTCTTCACCTTCTGTTTTTTTGCCGGTAATGTATGAACCTGCTGTCATACCTACGCTGTTTGCTACGTCTTTTATTGCTAGTGGAACAAGTGAACTGTTACTGCCCAGTGTTGAATATATACTGCTTGAGTTTATGCCTAAGTCTGTTGCAATGCTTTTTATTGCTGAAATCATTTTTATCCTTTTACTTTCCTGCGTGGTTATTTTGACACGCAATTACTACCTACTATAGGCCCCAAATTAAATTCATAAGTTTCACGATTGGGGCATTCGCTTTGATGTTTTTGCTTCGTCGTAATCTTTGTGTCATATTTTACCTTTCTTTTTTCTTAAAACGCCTAAAAATATTTATTGCTTTTAATCTGCGTAATTTTTACTTTTATTTACAAAAAATAAGACCTTTTAAAAAGGTCTTGTTTAAAATATTAAAAACACCACGAAAAGTAAGTACTTAACTAATAAACAAGCCCTTTAAATCTTTTACTATTCGTCGGTATTGATTGATAACTATCTGCATATTCTCATTATATCTTAAAAATTTTTGTTGTAAATCATGAAAAATTTATGATACTATTTTTTCGTTAGGGAGAGGAGAGAATAATGATATTATTTTGTGTATCTTTTTTATTGATATTTGTCACTTCGTATATGATTGCTTCGATGTTTGCAAATAATAAGTCTGAGTTTGGAATAGTTTATCTGTTATTATCAGCTTTTGCAAATGTTGTTGCTTCTATTGAAGTATTATCATTATTTTCAGCAATTTCAATACCAGGTGTATTGTTATTGAATGTGTTAGCTCTTGTTGTGACAACCTTCTTTTGGAATAAAAATGGGTGTCCAATATGGAATTTTTCGGATGTAAAAGAGTTTTCGGTAAAGTATATAAATGCGATAAAACTAGATAAATCTTTAGCTGTCTTAAGTGTAGGCTTTGTATTTTTATTATTTGTAAGTATTTTCTTAAGTTTTATAATGCCTGTCGTAAATATAGATGCTTCTTCTTATCATGTTTTGAGAAGTGTCTTTTGGGTTACTAATAAAAATTTAAATCATTTTCCTATTGCTGATATCAGAAATTTAGTGTTTCCAATAAATTCTGAGATTGTTTATGCTTGGATAATTCTTTTTACAAAAAAACTAGTATGGTTTGGGTTTGTTTCATTTTCAGGGTATATATTAACTATTACCGCTGTTTATAAAATATCTTCTTTGCTTGGTTTTAGTATGAGAAGAAAATTGTGGATTATATTTATTTTGTCTTCATTTTCATCTGTATTAGTGCAAATTTCAAGCACAGAGACAGATATTATTGTCGCAGGTTTGATAACCGCTAGTTTGTTTTTATACTGGCATGCTGTAAAAAATGGAGAAAAACTTCCTATATACTTTGCTTCTTTAGCATATGCACTTGCTATTGGAACAAAGACTCCTGCAATATTAGCTATTCCGTCTGTTGCTGTTACAATGTTAGGATTATCCATTTATTATCTTAAAAAAGATTTTTATAAGCCAATATGCAGATTTTTATTTTATGGAGTATTTAACTTTATTATTTTTGCTTCATATAATTACATTTTAAACTTTATTGATTATGGTAATATTGCAGGTAGTGATTCAGCGATGCAAGCACATATGAACCCATATGGAATAAGGGCTGTACCTGCAAATTTTATTAAATATTTGTTTATGTTTTTTGATTTTACGGGGTTTCATTGGGCCGATTACTGCGGTAGATTAATTATGGCATTACGTGATTCAGTTTTGAGTTTTATTGGCTTTGAAGATATTGAAGATGGAATTTATACAACGTCAAAGATTGTAAATAAAAGTCTATTAGAACCGCTTATGGGGCTTGGTGTATTAGGTATTATAGTCTATTTGCCTTGTTGGTTTATTTCGCTTGTTAAACCGATATGTTTAAAATCTAAAAAGACTATCTTTTTGTTCGTGTTTGGGTGTATGCTTATATTAAATATAATAGTGATGTCAGCACAATTACAATTTATGATGTACAGCATAAGATTTTTAACTTTCTTTTGTGTTTTGTCTGCTCCTATTTTGTATTACTCTTATAAAAAGAAATTTGGTTTTTATAAATTTATTGTTGTTTTCTTTGCATTATTTTATATGACCATGGTTTCAACACATTTATGGGCAAGACCTTTTTTGCGTATAGCTAATTATTTTAAGCATGGGTATTCACTTTCGCAAGTTAGGGAAACTGCCAATTGCGGTGCATTTTTGAAAGATGCTAATTTTATACCGAGAGATGAAAGCAGGAAAGAGTATTTTAATGAAGCTTGTACTGTGGTTAATTATATAAAGAAGAATTTTAATAAAGAGAATAAAATTTTATATTTCGCAAATACTTCTACAGATTTACTATTATTAAAAATGCTTGATTTTGAAGGGTATCATATAGATTATGCAGTGGCAGAAGATATCAGAAATATAGATATAAATAAATACAATCTAATTATGACTATATTCAATGAACAGTATGCTACAAATATAAAATATTTTGAATCAAGAAAAAGTGATGTCTATATTAGTCCTGTGACGAGCAAAATTTATTACAGAGCTAATTCTGATGTGCCTTGTTTTTACTTAAGTATAAATTATAAAATGATAACTGACATGCATAATTCTAATCAGAGACCTTATATTATGAGATGTATGATTTCTAATGAATATTATTATGCTAATAATTTTTCCAAAATGGCTGAGTTTGAGGTTAAAATCCCTTCAAAAGAATTAGATGGTAAGGTGGAAACTTCTGGGTACTATTTTTATGAAAATATGAACAAGCCTGTTATAAAATAAAAAATAAATTTTCAATATAAATAACTTTAAATATTAATTTAAGTTAATTTTTATTAACAAAAATGATTTATTTAGCAATTTTTTGGGATATTTTTTTTTATAATAGTATGACTTTAAATTGTGAGGTATATTTTGATGAACAGAAAATTAATGAGAACGCGTAAAGCAAAGCTTGTTGTTTCTTTGCTTGCGGTGTGTTTATTGGCTGGGAATTCTTTAAAAGCCAACGCTACTGATATTACCGGTGTTGTCGGTAATGATGGAGTTTTCAATATTGACCCTACCCAAATTCATGGAGATACCGGTTTTAGACAATATGAAAACTTTAAATTGTCAGAAGGTGATATTGCAAATTTAATATTTAAGTACGGAGAACAAAATGTATCAAAATTTGTAAACCTTGTGGATAATACTATTAACATCAATGGTTTGGTAAATACAATGCGTGATGGTAATTTTTATAATGGTCATGCTATATTTATTTCTCCAAATGGTATGGTTGTCGGAGCTTCTGGGGTATTGAATGTTGGTTCAATGTCTGTGTATACTCCTACAACTTCTGATTATGAAAGTTTTAAAAATAACCCTACTTTAGGTTATTATAAGATGGATCAAGGCAATGCTGATGTAACGATTAACGGTAAAGTTATTGCAAGAGATGGTATTGTTTTGTCAGGAAAAGATGTTAATATTGGTGCAGATGGAGCATTATTGTCAGGTGTAAATAATGTGGATTTACTTTCAAGTAAATCTCAAGCTGATAAATTGTTCAGTGATTTGGTAAATGCTTCTAATGCTTCAAGCGGGTCATCTTTTGCATCTCAGGACGGAAAGATTGTTATAAAATCAGATAATTCTGCCGGTTCTGTTAATATTGATGGTGCTGTAAAAAATGTTGCTGAAAATGGTCAGGTTACAATAACCAATAAAGGCAGTAACGGTTTGTCTTTATCTGGAGATATCAGTAATAATGGCAATACATTGATAGTTAACCACAACGGAGATTTAAACTTAGGCGGAAATTTACAATCAAAAAATCGTATAAATGTCACAAATTATGGTAATGCTTTGAATATAAGCGGAACTGTAACTAATGATAATGTTCTAAAAGTTTGGAATACAGGAGCTGGCGGAACAAATGTAAGCGGTAAGATTGTAAATAATAAAGATGCAGTAATTCAAAATGATAGCGGATCATTTGTAATTTCGGGAGATATTGATAATAATTCTTCTTTGAGTCTAATAAGTAACGGTAATGATATGCGAGTAAAAGATACTGCACAAATTACAAATACCGGTTCTTTAAAGGCTTGGAATACTGGTAATGGAGGCATGGTAATTGATGGACATGTCGACAATGATTCTAATTCAGTGTTCCAAAACTATAAAGGTAATATGACTATTGGAGCTGATATTACAAATTCAGGTAAATTGAATGTGATAAATAATGGAAATACATTAAGTATTTCTAATACTGCTAATATTCAAAATGATAGTAATGGTTATACAGGAGTTTTGAATACCGGTAACGGTGGAATGTATGTATCTGGAACTGTTGCAAATACTTCAGGTAATGTTATTTTAACTAATAATAACGGTAATATGACTGTTGGTGGTAATATTAACAGTTCTAAAGGTTCTAAAACTAATATTACAAATCATGGTGCAAAATTAACATTCTCAGATTCTGCTTCTGTAGATAATAACGGAACTTTAAAAGTTTGGACTAATGGTGCAAATGGTTCTTCAATTGCTGGTAATATTGGAGGCAAAGGAGATACTGTTATTCAAAATGATAAAGGTGATATGAATGTATCTGCTAAATTTGTTAATGATAATGGTACAGTTAGAATATCTAACAAAGGTAATGCTTTGAATTTTGCAAGTAACAGCAGTATTTCTAATTCTGGTAGTTTTACCGTTTCAAATACAGGATCTTCTGCGTTGAATATGAATGGAACTGTAACTAATGATGGTTCTATGTTGGTGTCAAGTACTAATTCTGACATAAATATTTCTGCTGACGTAGAAAATAATGGAAAGCTTTCTTATACAACGAAAAGTGGTATAAATTTAGCAGATTCTGTAAATGTTAGTAACACCGGAACTTTGACTATGTTGAATACCGGAGCTAATGGTACAAATATAAATGGTAAATTTACAAATACAGGAGATGCTATTTTAACAAATAAAAATGGTAATTTCAATGTTTCAGGGACTATTGATAATAAGTCAGGAAAAGTTAATATTGTTAATCAGTCTGGTAAATTAGAAGTTGCTGAAACTGGAAATATCAACAATTCAGGCACATTAAGTTTATGGAATAAAGGTGCTTCAGGTACTAATGTAAAAGGAACAATTGTAAACAATTCAGATGGTTCTGTATTAATAAAAAATGATGCTAGTAACTTGGATTATTCCGGAACTTTGGATAACAATGGAGGAAGAGTTACTGTTCAAAATAACGGTGAAATATTAAACTTTTCATCATCTTCTAGTATAGATAACAATGGTAGTTTGTCTATAACAAATAATTCTGATAAAGATTTTCGTCTTGATGGAGTTGTTTCTTCTACAGGAAATTCATCACTGGTATCTAATAATGGATTGCTAACCGTTGGAGGTCAGATTAATGGAACTGATAATAACTTAAGAATAATCAGTAATGCAGGATTTGTTCTTGATGAAAATGCTTCTATAAATAATGACGGTGCGTTATCTGTTCAAAATTCAGGTAGCAAAGGTATGACAGTAAACGGTACATTATCAAATAATGGAAGAACACTCATTACTAATACCAACGGAGATGTTGTTGTTAACGGTACAATTGCTAATACTGGAGATAAGATAAATATTACAAACCATGGTAATGGTACATACGTAAATGAACAAGGAAAAATCTCCAGTGATGGAGTGTTGAAAATCTGGAGCACAGGCGAAGGAGGTCTACACATTGACGGAAGTGTAGAAAATCTTTCAGCTAACTCAGCTATTCAAAGTGATAATGGTTCAATGACAATTAATGGAAATATCACAAATAATGGTGATAAATTGTATATAACCAATAATGGTAAAGATTTAGTAATTGAAGAAAATGCAAAAGTTCACAGTAACGGTAATGTAGCTGTATGGAATAATTCATCTATTAAAGCAGATGTTAAAGGTGACGTTACTTCTGAACATGGCAAAGTAATTATTACAAATCGTAAATAATTAATTAATATTAACTAGCAAAAAAGGAACGCATCGCGTTCCTTTTTTGCTGTATAAAATCATAATTGGACACTAAAAAAGGAGGCTTATTGCCTCCTGATTTTAAAATGGTACTCCCAGGGGAATTCGAATCCCCGTCTACACCGTGAAAGGGTGTTGTCCTAGGCCTCTAGACGATGGGAGCTTAGAGTTGAAAGTTTCACCTTTCTTTGGGGTATCCCGTTCACATTTATTATCATACCAAAACAAAATTTATTGTCAACTATATTTTTTTATTTAATTTATTCAAGTGTTTAGTAGTAATAAAATTATTTGTAGTTTAATATTCTTGTAATAACTTGAAACTTTTTTGTTTTTTATGTAAAATATATATACAAAGAGAGAGATAGGAGTGAAATAGTATTAATGTTTGAACGTTTTACGGAGAAAGCTATAAAAGTTATAATGCTCGCTCAAGAAGAAGCTCGTCGACTTGGTCACAATTTTGTTGGTACAGAACAAGTCTTGCTTGGTCTTATCGGTGAAGGAACAGGCGTTGCAGCTAAAACTCTTAAATCTATGGGTGTAACTTTGAAAGATGCAAGAGCTGAAGTCGAAAAAATAATTGGCAGGGGCTCTGGATTTGTTGCAGTGGAAATTCCTTTTACACCAAGAGCAAAAAGAGTTCTTGAGTTATCTTGGGATGAGGCAAGACAGCTTGGACATAATTATATTGGTACTGAACACCTTCTTTTAGGCTTAATAAGAGAGGGAGAGGGTGTAGCAGCGAGAGTTTTGGAAAAACTTGGAGTTGATTTAAACAAGATTAGAAGTAATGTCGTAAAGATGTTGGGAGAATCAAAGCCTCAGGCTGTTTCTTCTGGAGCATCTTCTTCATCATCTTCTTCTGGAGGAAAAACAAAAACTCCAAGTTTAGATGAATTTGGTAGAGATTTAACTTTAGCTGCTCAAGAATTAAGATTGGATCCTGTAGTAGGACGTGAAAAAGAAATTGAACGCGTTATTCAAATTCTTGCCCGCCGTACAAAAAATAATCCTGTTCTTATTGGTGAGCCTGGTGTTGGTAAGACTGCTGTCGCAGAAGGTCTTGCAATTCGTATTGTAAATGCTGAAGTTCCTGATATTTTAGATGGTAAAAAAGTAATCCAATTAGATATGGGTTTGCTTGTTGCTGGAACTAAATATCGTGGGGAGTTTGAAGAGCGTCTGAAAAAAATCATGGATGAAATAAGACAAGCAGGAAATATAATTCTTGTCATCGATGAAATGCATACTCTTATTGGAGCTGGTGCTGCTGAAGGTGCGATTGACGCCGCGAATATTCTTAAACCTGCCCTATCAAGAGGGGAAATTCAGGTGATTGGTGCAACGACTTTAGATGAGTATAGAAAGTATGTAGAAAAAGACTCTGCTCTGGAACGTCGTTTCCAATCAGTTATTATTGAAGAACCTACTGTGGATGAATCTATTGAAATTATAAAAGGCTTAAAACCAAAATATGAAGATCACCATAAATTGATAATTTCGGATGATGCAATAGTTGCAGCAGTAAAATTGTCAAGTAAATATATTACTGACAGATTCTTGCCTGATAAAGCTATTGATGTAATTGATGAAGCGTCTTCAAAGGTAAGATTAAAAGTATCTAATTTGTCACCAGAAGGTAAAGAATTAGAAAAAGAATTACGCTCTATTATCAAAGAAAAAGAAGAAGCTATAAGAAATCAGGAGTTTGAAAAAGCTTCTCAATTACGTGATGATGAAGCTGAAATGAAGGATAGAATTCGTGAAATGGCTCAAAAATATAGAGAAGAGCATGAAGCGAATAAACCGACTGTAACTGCTGAAAATGTTGCTGAAGTTGTTGCGACCATGACTGGTGTACCTGTTACAAAATTGACAGAAGGTGAAAGTGAAAGATTGTTGAAATTAGAAGAAACGCTTCACCAAAGAGTTATTGGTCAGCATGATGCGGTAGTTGCTATTTCAAAAGCAATCAGACGTGCAAGAGTAGGTTTAAAAAGTCCTAATAGACCAATTGGTAGTTTCATTTTCTGTGGACCTACAGGGGTAGGTAAAACTGAACTTGCTAAGGCTTTAGCTGAAGCTGTATTTGGATCAGAAGATAATATGATAAGAGTTGATATGTCTGAATTCATGGAAAAACATTCAACTGCTAAACTTATCGGATCTCCTCCTGGATATGTTGGATATGATGATGGTGGACATTTAACTGAGTTAGTACGTAAGAAACCTTATTCAGTAATTCTGTTTGATGAAATAGAAAAAGCTCACCCTGATGTATTTAATATAATGCTTCAAATCTTGGATGATGGACGTTTAACAGATGCAAAAGGGCGTCATATCAACTTTAAAAATACAATTATCATAATGACATCAAATGTTGGTGCAAGCATGATTACTACTACATCAAGACTAGGATTCTCTACATCTGATGATGAATCTAAAGATAAGTATGAAAAACTTAAGGAAACAGTTTCTGAAGAAATGAAAAAAGCTTTCAGACCAGAATTCCTCAATCGTATTGATGAAACGATTGTATTTGCTCATTTGTCACAAGAAGAAATCAGACAAATTGTAGATTTGATGTTGAAAGATCTGTTTAAACGTCTAGCAGAAAGAGAACTTTCTGTAGAAGTTACTGATGAAGTAAAAGATCACTTGGCTAAGAACGGATATTCTGAGGCTTATGGTGCAAGACCGTTAAGAAGATTGATTCAGCGTAAGATTGAAGATATGTTAGCTGAAGAAATTTTATCTGGTAAATATGCACCGGGTGATACGATTGTACTTAAATTGGTTGATGATAAAATAGCTTTTGAAAAAAAAGCAAAAAAATCTAAAAAAGAAGCAGAAGTTGCTCAATAGATAGAATAAAAAAGCTCTGAGTTAATCAGAGCTTTTTTTATACTTACTTACTTACTCCTGGTGCATCTTTTATAATAAATGGTCTTACAAAAGCCCAAGTACCGTATAAGGATGTCAAAAGTCCACTAGCGGTCAATAACTTTGATGCTTTGGGGTGTTTCTTCCCATTTATCAAACCGCCTAATGTCATAAAAGTTGTACCAGCCATTATACCAAGATATCCTTTAAAAATAGTTCTAGGAACAACTATGGTATCATTCATGTCTGCAGAATTTTTGGCATATGAATGAATGTTATCTAAAAAAGATTTTGTCTTTTTTTCTTGTCCTGTTCCAAAATTTTGGTGATTAATTCTACTAACTTGACTTACTAACATACACGATATCCTTCAGATATATTTTATCTTACAGCTTATTTTTTTTCAACCTCAAATATTGATAAAATTAACTATTTCTTAACAATTTACGGCTTTAACCTACTTGATTAGTTTTTTTGTTAATGATATAAGTTACATGTTAAAGTTTTACAAAAGAAGAAGGAGTAAAAACTTATGGTAAACGTAGCAATTAACGGTTTTGGTAGAATCGGCCGTAACACATTAAGAGCCGCTATCAGAGAAGGTATTTTTGACAAAATTAATTATGTA
>CASECH010000040.1 GCA_949286405.1 uncultured bacterium | reverse complement strand
ATCAGTTTGATTAGCGGTTCATAATCTACAGGATCATACTCTAAATCTGCATCTTGAATTACTACAATATCACCTGTAGCTTCTTTGAATCCTGTTCTTAGTGCTGCTCCTTTGCCTTGGTTATAATCATGATAAAGTACTTTGTAAGGGAATTTTGAATACAATTCTCTAGTTCCGTCTGTTGAATAGTCATCTATTAGAATAATCTCTTTTTCAAGACCATAAAAGCTTGCGTTTTCTACTTTTTTGATAATTTCTTCTAAAGTGTTTACCTCGTTGTATACGGGTATTAAAATTGTTACTTTTTGCATTTTATATAAGCTCCCTTAAAAAAACTTTAACTACATTATTTGGACTTTGTAATATTAGTAAAAATATTGTACAATAAAAACATATAGTTGTAAAATTTTAGTATAGTGGTTAGACAATGGAAAGTTTAGAAAAGAACAGTATGGAAAAGGTTAATGAAGGAAAAGAGATTTTAAGAACTTGTATTGCAAAATTAGCGGACAATGATTTGACTGGGGCTAAAGAATTGTTAGTTCAAGCCCAGAACTTGTTTAAGGATTTAGCGGCTGATGATTATTTATCTGTTTGTTTCAGCCTTTTAGGACTTATTGAATATTTAATTGATAAATCTAACTATCAAAAAGCTCTAGGTTTTGTAAAAGATGCTGAATACTTAGCGAATTATTCTAATTCAGGAACTGCTAAATTATTTTATGAATATGTTTTAGGAACGATAAATTTTGGAGAACATTGCAATGATGTAGCTCTTATACATTTTGAAAATGCAAAAAATATTTCCGTTGTATATGGTGATGAATTTTCTATTATCGGTTATGTTTTAACAAGATTGAAGCAAGTAAAAGAGGGAATAGAGTTTTCTATTCCTGTAAAGAGTGACCCGCTAGTTTCTCTAGTTAAAATTGGACGTTCAATTACTGCTCAAACTGATATCAATGTCTTATTAAAGGTTATTGCAGAAGAAACTAAAATCGCGATACAGGCTGATAGGTGTACGGTTTTTCTTTTAGATAAACAAAAAAATGAGCTTTGGTCAAAAGTTGCACTGGGTATGGATAATGAGGAAATAAGATTTCCTGCCGATAAAGGACTTGCAGGTTATGTTGTAAAAACCGGTGAGTCAATAAATATTCCTGATGCGTATAATGATAGTCGATTTAACCCTGATGTTGATTCAAAAACCGGTTATAAAACAAAGACAATTTTGTGTATGCCGATAAAAAATAATAATCAGGAGATCATCGGAGCTTTTCAAGTTTTGAATAAGTTGAATGGAGTCTTCACAAAAGTTGATGAAGATTTGCTTGTTGCGATTGGAGGAAGTGCAAGTATTGCGATTGAAAATGCACAACTATTTGAACAACAAAAAGAACTTTATAAAGAGCAAAAGGCTTTATTTGAAAGCTTTATTGATACACTTGCTACATCAATCGATGCGAGAGATAAAATTACAGCAGGTCATTCCAGCAGAGTCAAGTTGTATTCTATGTTGATTGTTGATGCACTTGGCTGTGATGAAAAGTTTAAGGAAATTATTGCCAAGGCAGCGACTTTGCATGATATTGGTAAAATTGGTATAAGAGATTCGGTCTTACAAAAAGAAGGTAAGTTAACTCCTGAGGAATATAGTCATATTCAAGAACACGTAAAAATTACCCATAATATTCTTGAAAAAATTTATATGTCTGAGGATTTTAAAATGATTACTGAAATCGCTTGTTCTCATCACGAAAAATACGATGGAACTGGGTATTACAGACAATTAAAAGGTGAGGATATTCCTTATGGCGGAAGAATTCTTGCTGTATCTGATGTGTTTGATGCTATTACTTCAAGACGTCATTACCGTGACAAGATGCCGATAGCTAATGTTATTAATATCTTAATAAAAGATTCAGGTACTCATTTTGACAAAAATATAGTAGATGCGTTTTTGCGGATTAGTGCTGATAAAATTGTAAGAGTATTTTTAACAGAAAATCACCACTCATTTAAACAAGAAGATGCAGAGCTATTGAGTCATTACAATTTACGTGATATATTTAACTTTATAAATGATGAAAATGTAACAGATGAACAAAAAAATATAGTAAATTTGTTTAATTTTTATTATTCAGGGAATGTAGTAAATAATGAGGGTGTTTAATAGGTTAATGCGTATAAATAAAAAACTACTTATAGCTTTTATATCTTATATTGCGGTTACCGGACCTGTTTTTGCAGAAGGTTTGTATGATTACATTCCAACAGCAAGTCCTTTTGGGTTTCAACAAATGGTAACTGCTTCTGCGATGCCTTTAAAACGTGCTACATTAACTCATACAGACATTCGTAATCAATATTCTATTGCATTTAATAGGTTTGTCCAAAGCAATGTAAGGTCAGCTTATATGGATTTTGCAATCTTGATTGAGAGTATGGCTCCTACTGATTACGGATATATGCAAATAGCACAAAGAATGGCTGATATTGGGTTGTTCAATTTATCAGAAATGGCAATTTCGAAAATTTCTGATAAGGATATTTCTTCTTTGGTTATAGATGATACGAAAAGATTTTATTTCCCTGCGAAAAAATTGCAAAGAGATGACGAATTGTATCTGGGAGAAGTTTTTTCAAATATCGTGTATAATGATCAAAGTAAAGAAGCAACAGCAGAGTTAGTAAAAAATATAAAACTCTTATCTAAGTCGGATTATGCTAATTATATCGCGGCTCTTGGATATCTAAGGTCAAATGATTTTGAGAATGCTAAGAAATATATTGATGTTGCAATTTCAATGAATGATCAGAATTTAAATTATAAAAAATTAAAAGCTGATATTCTTGTACAAACAAAGAAAACTAAAGATGCTTTGAAAATTGCTCAGTATATAAAACAACAAAGATTGTATTCTGTAGATTATGCAAATAAAGGAAATTCTCTTGAACAGTACATTCTTTATAAATCTCAAAAAAATGAGATAAAGAAAGCTTATCATTTAGGGTACTATTACTACTATGAAAAGGAGTATGGTAAAGCTATAAGAACACTTCAAGGTGCGATAACTACAAAAAGAAGCACTAATAAAGATGTCTATGCTCTTCTTGCAAGAGTATACTATGATAATAATGATTTTGAAAAGTCTTATGATACTGCTATGAAAGCGGATCGCTTAGACGGTGGCAATCCAATGGTACTACTTGTTTTAGGTGACTTGAATTATCGCAAAGCAAATTATAAAGATGCTTTGAACTACTATAAAGATGCTGAGTCAAAATCTAAAAATACATCGCTTCCTTCAATAAGAGTTGCTCAGACTTATGAAAAATTGGATAAAGCAAAAAAAGCTATGGAAATTTATGAAAAAGTTTTAAGAACTTATTCAGATGCTTATATTGCATATTATAAAGTAGCTTTGCAAGACAAGACTAAAGAGATAGCTTATCTAAAAAAAGCTGTTGCGATAAATATGAACTTTGCTGACGCTTGGATTGATTTGGGACGTGTTGAAGTAGAACGTCAAAATTTTAATAAAGCAAAAAAATATTTAAGTGTTGCAAACTATATTGACGAAAATAATTTTAGATATTATTATTATCAAGGGTTGATTTGTAAAAATCAGGGACAAAAATCCGAAGCGATTTATAATTTTAAAAAGAGTTTGTCAATTAACCCTGAATATCAGCCTGCTAAAGAGGAATTAAGCATATGAAGATAAATATCCTTATTGTAGAAGATCATGAATTAACAAGATTTGGTTTAAAAACAACATTCGAAGGTGTTGACTATGTTGACAACATTTTTGAAGCCGATTCAGCAGAGGCAGCAATAGATATTTTTAATAATAATCAAATTGATGTAATTATTATGGATTTAGGTTTGCCTAATATGAATGGTATTGAGGCTACAAAACAAATTCGTTCTACAAATAAGGATGTAAAAGTTATAATATTGACTTCTCATAACGATGAAAAGGAAGTTTTGAATAGCCTTAAAGCTGGAGCAAATGCTTATTGTTCAAAAGAAATAAATCCTCAAAGATT
>CASECH010000039.1 GCA_949286405.1 uncultured bacterium | reverse complement strand
GCATCAGGATAAGTTACTTCAGGAGGTGCTAACAATTGGTTTATATAGCCTCCAAATGTTCCAGGAATACCAGAATAATCTTTTAACAGACCATTTTCAACTGATGTAATTGATGATTGCCAATTACTTACATATCCCATAATCGAATTAAAATCAGCCTCTGTAAAATCGGTTGCATTTTTTGAAAGAAGATTTGTTATATTTGAAAGATTATCTCCGGTCAAATTTGTAAAATACTGTTCCCATTTAAATGCATTATCTTCATCATGATAAATATCATAGTTTTCACCATAAATATCTGTTAAAACACTTACATATTCTGGGTTTTCAGCAAATGGTACATCATAACAAGCTAAAAACTCTGTTAAAGTATCACTACTTTCATAGTTTTGCTGATCTATACCACTCACCATCAATTGTCCTGAAGAATTTACAAGACCATATTGGTTCTTTAATTCTCCATAGTTCATTAATACCGCAGGTGTAAGACTCTGAGTAATTTTATTACCGCTATCAGTATATGAAATATAACTTAAAGAAGTAGAATTTAAAGCATCCATATATTCAGAACTTGCTTCTGATGACTTGTCAGCCAAACGCAACTTTGAATTGGTAATTAATTGAGAACGCATTTCATTATCGGTCAATCTGGCCGTAATGCTTAATAATCTCGCTTGTGCTGCTGACATTCCCATTGTGTCTCAAATTCCTTTCTTTTATAAATTTCCTTTGATACACATAGATGTACGGCATATTTAAAATATTTCTTTAATATAATATCTTTTTTTGTAAAGAAAAGTTACAATTTAAAAAGACAGGAATTAATCCTGTCTTTTTACACTTTGTCTAACTTATTACACTTTTAATTCTATATAGCAATAGTTTGAGTTTCAAGTTTTAACTCTATTTGTTTTTCATCCAAAACCTCTACATTCAAGTCTTTTGCGTCTTTAACCTTTACCCCTGACGACTTAACAACTGCAGAAGGAGCTTTCGCTACAGTATGTTGGACAGCCTTTGAAGCAGCTACTGCTTGAGTATTTTTCTTTCTTGCATTTACAACAGCAGGATCAGGATTGTATTTCTGTCTGTTTACATCAGTCATAATCTTTGATACAAAACGTCTTGTCTCTCCGTATGGAGGAACAGCATTGTATCTTTTTACATTCCCAGGACCTGCATTGTAAGCAGCCAGAGCTAATTCAACAGAGCCAAACATATTATACATTTTTTTATAATACATAATACCACCTCTGATATTATCATTCAAAGAATAAGGGTTTAATCCCATTCTTCTGGCGGTAGAAGGCATCAATTGAAATACCCCGACAGCACCATGTGAGCTACGAGCTTCATGGCGGAAACCTGATTCTGTTCTTGCAATACTTAGTGCAATTGCAGGATCAACACCCAACTCAAGAGCGTGCTTTACTATTGTTGCTTTTACAGAATTGACATCAGTTGCGTTTGCCTGTGCCTGTGTGAATACAATACACACCAGTGTAAAAGTTAACAGTAATAGTTTTCTCAAAATGTAATCCTCTATGTTGTAAATTGAAAATTTCCAAAAACGACTTCCTAAATAGTTCTATAAAGGAAGTTTTTGCTTCCGGAAATAAATGTTTGTAATACTATGATAGTACAAAAATTTAAAATTTCAACCCCTTAGCAAAAAACAACAAAAAACAAGACCTTTGTAACACGTGATTTTACAGGGTTTATAGTGTATTGTTAACAATTATAAAATTGTTTGAATTTTGCATTATTATCCATTGAAAAATTTTCATGATAAAATAGAAAAAGACAGAAAAATGAGAGGAAATATATTATGGAAAATAAAAAATTAGCAACTATTGGTGTATTTGGGGGCTCTGGATTTTATAAATTTCTTGACAATATTGAAGAAATCAGAATAGAAACACCTTATGGTATGCCAAGTGACAATGTATTTTTAGGAACAATTGGACAGCATAAAGTCGCATTTATTCCTCGTCATGGAAGAAATCACACTATACTTCCTCATCTTATTAATTACAGAGCGAACGTATGGGCTATGAAATCTATTGGGTGTGAAAGAGTTATTTCTCCTTGTGCTGCAGGCAGCTTACAAAAGCACGTAAAACCGGGAGATTTTGTAATTTGTGATCAATTTGTAGACTGGACAGACGGAAGGAAAACAACTTTCTTTGAAGGACCAATTGTAACACACCCTTCTGCGGCTGAAACTTATTGCCCAGAATTAAGAAAACTTGCTATTGAAACAGGAAAAGAATTAGGAATTACAATACATGAGCAAGGTACTGTTGTTGTAATTAACGGACCTAGATTCTCTACAAAAGCAGAATCAAAATTCTTTACAAACCAAGGTTGGGAAGTAATCAATATGACTGCATTCCCTGAAGCATATTTAGTAAAAGAAATGGACATGTGTCCACTTAACATTTCTTTAATTACAGATTATGATGCAGGTCTTGTAGGAGATGTTCCTCCGGTATCTCACCATGAAGTAATAGAAGTATTCAACAACAATGTTGCAAACTTGAAATCACTATTATTTAATATGATTGAAAAAATACCTATGGAAAGAAAAATTTGCGATTGTGCGAATACTAAGAAAAATTCTCAATTATAATGAGGTAAAAAATGATTAATGGAATAATTTACGGAATAAATAACATATTTAACTTATACTTTTTCTTGATTATTTTAAGAATATTTTTAAGTTGGATTCCAAGCATCAGGTGGGAAAACAATCCTTGGAGTACAATTAGAATTGTAACTGATGCTTATTTGGATTTATTCCGTAAAATAATTCCTCCTTACAGGGGCTTAGATTTTTCTCCGATAATAGCTATACTTGCACTACAAATATTAAATTACTTAATTGTTTTTGTTTTGCTTTTGTTTAAATAATTCAATTGCTTTTTTAATTTTCTCACGGTGCGGAGTCTTGGGATTGGAAATTTTATTTTCCAAGTCCAATATTACTGTATTTAGTTCCTTTTCAGAATTTCTATACCACAATTTTTTAAAATAACGACGAACAACTTTATCATCAATAAAATCCGGTGCTTTTACAAACCCTCCTGCATCATAGAGCTTACCCTGAATAGGTTTATTTGGATCTTTAGATAAGATTCCAAACAAATTTTTTAAGCACAATCTTGATGTGGTCTTACAAATCTGTTCATCAATATAATCAGTCATTGCATAACCATTTTTTAAGTCAGAAATATAATGTCTTGTAAACTGACTTTTATCAAGTTTGTGTCCTGCAACAAACTTCAAGAAGCTCCAGAAATTAGCTTCTGCATAGTTATTATGCATATGAGATACTCTGCTTGTTGGGATTTGAGGATTGTGATAAACTTTAAGAGCCTTATCTCGTATAATTTTTTCACCATTTTTATTTTTTAATGAAAATTTAAAAACATTTCCCCAAACCCCACGACCTACATACCGAATTTCAGCATGCACACCTTGAGGCAAAACATTTTTTAGACATTTAGTTGCAATTTCAGATGAACTCATCTCAAAAATAGGTAGTTCATCAGCTAAATCCTTAAAACTACTTAATATAATGTTTTCTTTTTTCATATTCTTATAGCAAGCTCGAAGATATTTAGTTATGTTTGACAATGAGTTTTGAAAATATTTTATATTCGTTCCCTTATCTTTTTTAAACAGGTCTATAATATCAGCTGGAATATTCCCAATAATCGGATTTTTTACATTCGGGACAAAAGAATTATAAGTCTTATAGTTTATATCAGCCCTAAAAAATTTTTTCAATCTTGAAGGGTAACATCTTTCATAATTTATTTTAGGAACTTTGTTAAGCATAATTCCTTTAAATATTCTGAATATCTTAAATTGCGTTAAATTTAATATACTTGTAAAAAAAATTTACTTAATATATAATTCGTTTGTTATGAAAATATTAATTTATGGTGCGACAGAAATAGGCTGCTTGCTCGCAACAGAGTTTTTTGAAGACCACGATATCACAATAATTGATAAAGAAGAAAACAGGACTGATGAATGCAATAAGCTTGATATTAGTTTTGTTCAAGGGAATGCATCTAATATTGACGTACTAAAAAGTGCAGATATACAAAATGCTGATATTTTTATTGCTTGCACAGGAATTGATGAAGCTAATATTGTAGCTTGTCTTACTGCTAAAAAAGTAAGTGGAGTTAGAACTATTTGTTTTGTAAGCAAAGAAGAATATAAAAAGACATTGAGTTTTAATAAAAACGGGGAACATTTCTGTGATTTCTTTATAGATTACATCATTTGGCCTGAAGAATTATTAACTCAAGATATTTTTAGAATTGTAACAGTAGCACACGCTCTTGATGTTGAAAATTTTGCAGATGGAAAAGCAAGACTTCTTGAATTCAAAATTAAAGAAGAGTCAATTCTTGCAAATAAAAAAGTTAAAGACTGCGGATTTCCAAAAGAAACTCTTATTGTAGGAGTCACAAGAAACAGTGAATTGTTTATTCCTTATGGAGATACAGAACTTTTAGTCGGTGACAAGCTTATATTTATGGGAACATCACATTCTCTTGATATACTTGCAGGAAGATTTTTCCATGAAAAAGAGTATGTAAAAAATGCTTCAATAATAGGTGGTGGTAATGTCGGCTTGATGCTGGCAAAAAGTCTTGAAACAATGAAAATCAAGACAAAAATTATTGAAACTGATTATGAACGTTGTCAGTTTCTTGCAGAGGAACTAAAAAATACTCTTGTTATAAATGGAGATGGTACTAATTTACAACTTCTTGATGAAGAAGAAATCGGTGCGAGTGATGTCGTGATAAGTGTTACCAACAATGATGAACGTAATTTATTATGTTCTTTATTATCTAAGCAACTCGGAGTAAAAAGAGTTATCGCAAGGGTAGCAAAGGTAATAAATATACCTTTGTTTGAAAAAGTTGGTATAGATGTTGCAATATCTCCAAAAACATCAGCGTTGAGTGAGGTAAAAAATGATCTTGCAGAAAATAATGTTGATATCCTTGCAACAGTAGAACAGGGACAAGGAGAAGTCCTTGAGATTGCAGTAATTTCTGAATTCAATAATAATAGAATTATGGATTTAAAAATGCCTGCTCACGCTGTAATCGGTATTATCCAAAGAAAAAATAATGTTATTATTCCTAAAGGAGATACAACTATTAACACAAATGATATTTTAATTGTGTTTACAAAAACAGAATCTGCAAATATAATTAAGGAATTTTTCAAGGTAAAGTAGTATGCGTTTAAATTATTTGTCATATGCTGTAGGTTTGGTGATGATGTACATAGGAGTTGTAATTTTATCTCCTATTGCTGTTGCACTTTTTTACAAAGAATATACATCCATAACCCCTTTTTTATTTGCCGGATTAATTTCGATGTTATTAGGACTTTATTTAAAAAAATGGATAAAAGGAGCTGCAGAATTAGACAATTTAAATGATATTAAAAAGGCAGAAGCTCTTTTTACTGTGGTACTTTCTTGGATTATATTCGGAATTATTTCAGCAATCCCATATACTTTTTATGGAATAAATTTTATTGATGCACTATTTGAAGCTGTATCAGGAATTACCACAACCGGTGCGACCATATTAACAAATTTTGAATATCCACATGCATTTTTCTTTTGGAGATCTTTAACTCAATGGCTTGGAGGTTTAGGTATTATCGTATTATTTATTGCGATATTGCCTCAGTTTGCGGTAGCAGGACGTCAAATGTTTTTTGCTGAAGCACCTGGTCCTACAGAAGATAAATTTACTCCAAGAATAAGAAATACCGCATCTGCTTTATGGAAGGTTTATGCAGGAATTACAATTTTTGAAATAGTACTACTAATGCTATTTGGAATGAATGGTTTTGATGCTATCTGTAATTCGTTCTCAACGATGGCAGCAGGAGGCTTTTCTCCTAATTCTCAGAGTATAATGGGGTATAACTCATACTATATTACTTGGATTATATTAATATTCATGTTCTTTGCTGGTGCTAGTTTTAACTTGCAGTACAAAGCTATAAATCAAAAAAATCCTTTAATATTATTTAAAAGTGAAGAATTTAGAACATACTTTTCTGTAGTATTGATTATGTCAGGATTTATCGCGATTTCACTATTTTTGAATAGTCAATATAATATTTTTGAAAGTATTACCCATTCACTATATCAAGTAATCAGCATAATGACTTCTACAGGATCAGCGAGTATAGATTTTGCTCAATGGGATTTCACATCTAAAATTTTGTTATTTCTTGTAATGTTTGTCGGATCTTGTGCAAGTTCTGCCGGTGGTGGTATAAAAATGACTAGATGGATTATTATTTACAAGTCAATGAAAAGTGAACTTGTTAGAATATTACATCCAAATGCTATTTTGAATATAAAAGTAGATGAAAAAACCGTAGCTCCAGAAATCGCAAGACAAATTATTGTATTTGTATG
>CASECH010000038.1 GCA_949286405.1 uncultured bacterium | reverse complement strand
GTAGCTGACATTGTTATAATATCAATATTTTCACGTAATTGTTTTAATTTTTCTTTATGACGTACTCCAAAACGATGTTCTTCATCAATTACCAAAAGACCTAAATCCTTAAATACAATACCTTCTTGTAAAAGTCTATGCGTCCCTATCACAACATCGCATTTCCCTGAAGCTAAATGTTTTATCGTCTCTTTTTGTTCTTTAGAAGTCCTAAAACGTGACATTAACTCAACATCAACACCAAAAGGCTTAAATCTTTCTGAAATAGTTTGAAAATGTTGTAATGCAAGTATCGTTGTAGGGACAACGACTGCTACTTGTTTGCCTGATGTAACAGCTTTGAATATAGCACGCATAGCGACTTCAGTTTTACCAAAACCAACATCGCCACAGATTAGCCTATCCATAGGCTTATCACTTTCCATATCTGCTTTTACATCATTAATTGCTTTCATCTGATCAGGAGTTTCTGTGTACTCAAAAGCTTCTTCCATCTCAATTTGCCAAGTCGTATCAGGTAAAAATTGAATTCCTGATTGCATTTTACGCCTTGCATAGAGTCTTAATAAATCATAAGCCACCTGTTCTACTTCTTTTTTTACACGAGCTTTTGTATTTTCCCAATCTTTTCCGCCCATCCTTGACAGTTTTGGTCTTACAGAACCAGAACCTCTATATCTTACAAGTAAATTAATTTGTTCAGCTGGAATATGCAATCTGTCTTTATTTACGTATTCAATAGTTAAATAATCTTTTAACTGCCCATCTATCTCTTGTTGAGAAAGTCCTTTATAAACTCCTACACCATGAATACTATGTACAACATATTCACCTTCTTTGATATCATTAATACTTTCGATATACTCAGGTTTTTCTTTGTAATATGAACGTTTTGAGGCTGTAACTTCTTTTGTTCTTTTATTAAATAATTCTCTATCAGTTAGTATAATTGTTTTTAAATTTTCTAAAATAGCACCTGGAGAAGAAATACTCTCTGTAAGTTCTATATTAAAAATCTCTCTTTCTTCAAGAATTTCCTTAACTCTTTCAGAATAATCAGTCGCAATAATAATCCTATAATCCGTTTTTGAATTTATATAAGCTGCAATATCATCAAGATTAGCACCGAAATTTTGAACAGGTTGAGAATCAAACTCAATAATTTCATCCATTTCACTATCTATAAAGTTATTAAGTCCTATTTTTACAAAACCTGCAATATTATTGATAAAATCTTCATAAGGAATGTGATTAGTTCCTTTTAAATCAATATTTAGTTCAAGTTTTAAATTTTCAACAGCTTGTTTTTGATAGTTTTCATCAAGGAACTCATACTTTGCATATATTTCAGAAGTTTCATCAAATACAAGAATATAATCTTTAAAATAATCAAGACAACTAACCAAATCAGAATTGAAATAATTTTGATAAACATCAATTCCTTCAAAATATCCTTCTTCATTTAATTGTTCATTAAGCTCATTATTTTCTGCAAAAATATTTGAAGGTCTTTCTGGTAAAGTAAATTTATATATCGGTAAAATTTTTACATCTTTAATTTTTTCAATAGATTTTTGGGTTTCATTATCGAAATATCTGATATCAACAATTTCATCACCCCAAAGCTCTATTCTCACAGCATGTCTATCCAAAGAAAAGACATCAATAATATCTCCTCTTACACTAAACTCACCAATATCACTCACCATAGTAGAGCGTTTATACCCCATATTGACAAGCATTTGAGCAAAACTGTTTGTATCAATATCATCTCCAACTTTCAAGTGTATAGTATTTTTATCAAAAAAACTTTGAGCCGGAAATTTTTCTAAAAAAGCTTTTATTGGAACAACTACAACATCAGGTTTTTCAAATAAAATTCTCATTTGCTCAGCATAATCATATCTATTAGGCTGTACTGTTTCATACATAGAAATGTTCTGAAACGGAAATAATTCTGATTTAAGACCGAAAGCCTTAAATAAATC
The DNA here is from genome assembly GCA_949286405.1 of uncultured bacterium. Lineage (GTDB taxonomy): Bacteria > Cyanobacteriota > Vampirovibrionia > Gastranaerophilales > Gastranaerophilaceae > CALURL01. The sequence goes on along the minus strand of CASECH010000038.1, from coordinate 419 downwards.
ATTTTGATATTTCAATGCATTTTGCTCTGTAGATGTTATAAAAAGAAGCTTTTTACCTGTAATATTTCTGATTTTATCAACAAGAAAAAGACGCAGTAAAGTCGTTAATCCTGTAACAGCAAAAGATACAGATTTTTTTAAGTATCTTTCAAATAAAAAATAATTTTCATCATTTTCAGGAATATGAACCTTAAACATAGTGATTATTATACCATGAATTTCTATGTTAAAATATGTAAAAGCAAAAAGTTATAATAACAAAAATCAAAATTTTCAAACATTATAATTGAATAAAATAAAGAAAGGCTTAAAAATGAGAATACAAAAAATAAGTAATAATACCTTTTCCGGCATAATAAAACCGGAAGATGAAATGGTAACAATTATACCTAATTACAAAAAAGCAATGGAAGAAGCTG
>CASECH010000037.1 GCA_949286405.1 uncultured bacterium | reverse complement strand
TGAATATGAAGATTAACTCTATGTTCAGTGAAGTCTTCTTGGGTAAAACTTTTTATTAAATCTTTTATATTTTTCTTGTTTGTCATTGTTTTTTTAATTTTATTTGTAATAAAATTATTCTACAACAAATTAAAAAAATTAATCAATAGTATTTAGATGGAGAGTTTATGGCAAGGGAAAAAATAGATAAAAGTATATGGAAAATTTTAGCAGAAGGGTTAAAAATTTATTGTTTTAATTTTCATAAATTTTCTTTATATATGTTATATCCGGTGTTTGGGCAATTAATCGGACTAGGACTGGTATTTGGTTTAAGTTTTTGGTATTCACAAAGTTTGCCTGATTTGATTAGTAAATATCCTGCGTTTAATAATTTTTCTACGATAGTTTTGAGTGTAGTCTTGATTTGTGTGCCCGGACTGTTAATATGGGGGAAAGCTTTTTGGGACTATTTGGTAGCTTATGGAGCTTTAAATTCCATGACAGAAGGAGCTCTGACTTCAGGCAGAGTGTATGATTTCAAGGCTCATAATGCTATTGTTACAAGAAGAACTTTTTCTTATATTGTTTTGTGGTTTTTGTTTAGTATATTCACTATTTTTTCGATAATTCCGTTTTTCTGGGTTATAGGTTTGATATTTTTTGTATATTTTGTTCTTATATTTCAAGTTTTTTCTTTTGAAAAAGATGTGTCACCATTTGCGTGTTTTAGAAGAAGTTTGCAGTTGATAAAAGGTAAGTTTGCCAGAACTTTTCTTCTTTTAGTTATTTTAACTCTTTTTACATACAATCTTTTAAGTGTTGGAGTCTCTGTATTATTTGATGCGTTGAAGATTACAGATAAGATTGCTCCGGTTTTTGAATCGTGGGCATTGACGTTGCCATTAGAACAACTAAATCAGTCTTTTGGTTTATTTAATATAACTTTGACGCCTGTGGATATATCAAAACAACTTGTAAATGAAATTATTTTCTTTATTGTGGTTGGAATGACTTTACCTTTTAGGAGTATTTGTTGGACTTTATGGTATAAAAATTTGTATTCGGGAATAGTAGATGTAAGTAGTAAGAAAACTTCTAAAAGTGCTTCTAAAAAATCTACTCAGACAAAAAAAGTTAAAAATTATGAAAAATCTGATAAAAAACAATTTAAAATAGAAAAAAGAGGTATTGATCCTGAAATTATCAGAAGAGCCCGTTTAGAAGATGATGAGTATTAGGTAATAATGTTTATTTGTAAGAATTGTAAATCAATAGATAAATTTGAATTGATGTTTTCTCCGGATTATCGTGGAGAAAAGTCTTTTCAGCAAAGATACAACAAGGATAATGACATTGAAATAACTGTGGATGGTTATGTATTTGTACCTGATTTGCAGTTTATGAATGACCATGCTGTATGCAAATATTGCGGGCAGATATATATGTGGGATTATGATTCTGGTTATTAAAATAGAGAGGATAGGTTATGAGAGAAAGTAGAAAGAATAATGAAACAAGGGAAATTAGGTTTATAAAAGATTTTACAAAACATGCACTTGGATCTGTATTAGTTCAGTTTGGAGATACTAAAGTGATTACGACAGCTTCTGTTGAGGAAGGTAAGCCAAAATGGATGGCAAAAGATGAACAAAGAGGGTGGGTTACCGCAGAATATTCTTTACTACCTTCTGCCCCTAATACAAGGTGCCAAAGGGAACGTACAAAAATTTCTGGTAGAACTCAGGAAATTCAAAGACTTATTGGTAGAAGCTTGAGAGCTTGTGTTGATTTAGAAAAAATGCCTGATTTAACTATTACGATAGATGCTGATGTTATTCAAGCTGATGGAGGAACAAGAACTGCAAGTATTTGTGGTGGTTTTTTAGCTTTAAAAATTGCGATTGAAAAACTTTTAGATTCAGGAGTTTTAAAAGAAAATCCTATTATTGAACCTATAGGAGCAATATCAGCTGGGATTGTAGATGGTGAAGTGAGATTGGATTTGGATTATGTAGAAGATTCAAATGCTCAGGTGGATTCTAATATTGTGCTTACAAAAAGCGGTAAAATTATTGAATTTCAAACAACAGCAGAAGGTGAGCCTTATGAACAAGAACAGTTGATTGAAATTTTTAATGTTGCAAAAGAAGGAATTAAAAAAATTGTTGATATGTATGAAAAAATCTAGTATAATATTTTTGTTATAGTATAAGGAGAAATTATATGAAAAAACTTTTATTAGCTGCACTTGTATTAGTAATTGCAGGAGCATCTTCAGCCTATGCGGATGAACCTACTACTTACACTGAGTATTTTGTACAAAAACATACTCAAAAATTAGTTGATAAAGAAAAACAACTTCAAGAACAACAAAAAGCTCGTGAAGAAGCTCGTATAAAAGCTCAAAAAGAAAGAGAAGCTGCTCAAGCTGCACGTCAACAAAAATATGAAAAGAAAAAACAACTACTAAAAGAATTAATGTCTGAGTAGAATAAAGGAGTTATTTCGATGAAAAAGAAAATTGTAGCTTTATTGGCTTTGTCTGTGTTGAGTATGTCATCTGTATACGCTGCTGAAACGCAAGGTCCTATTTCGAGATGGCTAGATCAAAAGACATCACATGTCGCTAAAAAAGAGCAGGATGCTAATGCTAAGATTGCAGCAAAGCAAAAAGCTCGTCAAGAAAAATTAGCAAAACAAAGAGCAAAAGCTCAAATGAAACAAAAGAAAGCTGCTCAAAAACGTGCAGAAAGACAACGTAAGCAAAAGGAAAGAAAAGCACGTGTGGAAGCAAAGAAAAAACATTTGAGAGAATTGTTTAAATAGATTAGAAAAGGCGCCTAAAAGGTGCCTTTAATTTTATATCTTTAAATTTATTTTGCTTGAAAGATATTTTAAATTGTGCTAGAATTCCTTGAAAAGAGAATTTTTAATGGCTATTTTAAATAAAAGTACGAAAGTTTTAACAGGTGCTCAGGCTATCATTGAAATGCTTTGTCGTTTTGGTATTTCAGATGTATTTGGCTACCCTGGAGGTGTGGTATTAAGTTTATATGATGAACTCTTTTTAAATAAAGATAAGATTACTCACTATTTGACTCGTCATGAACAGGCTGCTGTACATGCTGCAGAAGGATATGCAAGGGTTTCCGGGAAATGCGGGGTTGTTATTTCAACATCAGGTCCGGGGGCAACAAATTTAGTTACAGGTATTGCTAATGCTTACAAAGATGGATACCCTTTGGTTGTTATTACAGGGCAGGTAAGGAGAAGTGTCATAGGTAAAGGGGCTTTTGGAGAAGTAGATATTTGTGATATTACAAAGTCCTGTACTAAAGCAAATTTTCAGGTAAAAAATGCTAATGAATTACCAGAAGTTTTTATAAAAGCTTTTTCCATTGCAAACAGTGGTAAAAAAGGACCTGTTTTAATTGATATTTTAAAGGATGTTTTTTCTGAAAAATTTGATTTTAATCCAATTAAATATTCGCAAGATGATTTTGTTCAAAATTTACCTAAAGAAAGTATTTTAAATATTCTGGAAAATATAAAAGATGCAAAAAGACCTTTAATAATCTCCGGTGGAGGTGTTTGCCATTCTTGTTCTGTTGATTTGTTAGTAGAATTGGTCAATAAATTAAATATTCCCGTGGTCAATACGATTATGGGGATTGGTTCTTTCCCGCAAAAACATAAAAATTATTTTGGGAAAATTGGTCTGTTTGGAGACCATTGTGCAAATCAACTTCTTAGAGAGGCGGACCTTGTTGTTTCTTTGGGAGCACGTTTAAATAATCGTATAACTTGTTGTTATAAGAACAATGAGCTTGATAATAAAGTTATACAAATAGATATTAATGAAGATGAAATTGCTAAGTGTTTCGTTCCAAAATATTCTTTGGTTGCTGATATTAAATATGTTTTGAGAGATTTATTAGCTTTGTGTGAAGAAAAAAAATACTCTAGTTTTTCTAATGATGTTTGGCAGGATAGGGTTGATAGTTTAAGACAGTCTTCTAGTCGTTATTACAGTTTTAATTGTTCTGATGTTTTATCATCTTTTGATGTAATGAGGAGTATAAATAACTACACAGCAGATATGCATCCTATAATAGTTACAGAAGTAGGGCAACATCAAATTTGGGCAAGTAGGGCTTTTGATTCTGTAAAAAATCGAGAATTCATAACAGCTGGGGGACTTGGCACGATGGGGTTTGGTTTGCCTGCTGCAATCGGTGCCTCTATTGCAAGACCGGATAAAGAAGTTTTATGTATTGCCGGAGATGCCTCTTTTCAGATGAATATTCAAGAATTAGCAACTTTAAAAGAATATAATATCCCTGTTAAAATAATGATTTTTAATAACGGTTATTTAGGTATGGTAAGACAGCTTCAGCAAAAAAATTGCGAGTCAAGGTATTCTAACACACATATTTCTAATCCTGATTTTGTTGCAGTTGCAAAGGCTTATGGTATAAAAGCTTTTAGAGTTTCAAATTTTGATGATGTTCATAATGTCTTAGAAAAGGTGTTTGAGGTTAATGAGCCTGTTTTGGTCGATTTTATAGTAGAGCCTATGGAAGTGTTATAATGACTGTTTCAAAAAAATCTGTTAATTCAAATAATAAATTTTTAATAGCTGTGTTGATATCTTTTTTTATTTTGAGTTTGGTTGTGAGTAACTTTGTTAGCCATTTTAGAGAAAAATATTTGATTATGCAGTTTAAAAAGGAGTATATTGCATATAATAATGCTTTAACTTTAACTGCTATTGATATGTTTGGAGAGACTGGTTGCTATTATAGTACTGACAAAAATGTTAAAAATAATTTTAAAAATTGTGATAAGTTTTATAAAAGGTTTGCGACAAACTTAAATGTTAGAAAGTATTGTAATAAAGATGCTCTTTCTAATGGATGTGTGCCAGTATACAAAACTTATACAACAGAAGCAAGGTGTGCAGGGTATTCAGAGAGTATGATGAATAGATTTAATCAAGCTTTTGTTATGTCTGATTTGAGTAGTTTAATTGTGTATAATTATCCTACTGGAGTGCAAAAACCTATGTTTGCAATAGATGTTAACGGTTCTGCTAAGCCTAATAAAAGCGGATACGACCTTTTTAGTATGGTAATTATGAGAAATAAATCAGGAGATTATTATTTCTATCCTAATATAACTTATTGTTTACCAAGTGAAAAAGGCGGATATAATTATTTGACTGATATTTTTAAGGAATAGTATTTAGTCTAGCATATTGTATACTTTTTTTATTTCCTGAATATCTTGCCACATAAGCCATTTAGGACTCCCTTTTTCTCTTGAGTCATTTCTTAGTAAGTAAGATGGATGGAATATCGGCATCATTTTAGAATGATATGGACCTTCATACCATTTACCTCTAATTTTGGTTATTCCTTGAGTTGTCCCTAATATAGAGTTTACTGCTACACGTCCGCATAGTAATATTATCCTTGGTTTAAGAATTTCAATTTGTGCATCCAAGTATTCTTTGCAGGCTTCTTTTTCTTCAGGAAGTGGGTCTCTGTTTTCTGGAGGTCGACATTTTAGGGTGTTGCATATATATACATCTTTTTGTCTTGAAAGGCCTACTGATGCAAAAATTTTATCAAGAAGTTGCCCTGCTTTGCCGACAAAAGGTTCTCCTTTTTGATCTTCATAGTAGCCAGGTGCTTCACCTATTAGCATCATTTTTTTGTTTGGAATTCCTCCTGAAAATACAATATTTGTTCTTGTTTTACATAGAGAACATTTTTGACAGGATAGACATTTTTCTCTAATTTTATCTAACTCTTCAGTTTCTTTTTTTAGTGTTTCGTCCATTATGTCTAGTCCTTTGTATTCGGAATATTTTTGAATAAATCTTCTATCGGTATTTCAAGAGAGTTTGCAATATCAAAAACTATGAATGCTGATGGCGTTTGTCGGCAGTTTTCAATATTTCTTATAGAATCTTTATTAACATTAATAAGTTCTGCTAGTTTTTCTTGCGAAAGTCTTTTTCGCATTCTTTCAGCTCTTATGTTATCGCCTAAAATCTGTAATCTTTGGTCTCTCATAATAGTTTTAATTATAAAGTTTGACAAATATTTATCAAATGAATATAATTACTAATATAGTTAATATATTCATTAAAAGAGTGCAAAAAGGTAGGTAATTATGAATAGTGATTTGTTTGATGATATTTGTGATATTGAGGCAGAATTTTGTCAAATGCTGGATTTGCTTCAGATTTTAAAAGATGCTGTGGAGAATAATTATGAAACATCTTATTTGGTTACTTATATTGATTTTTTGCAGTTTAGGGCTAATAAATTTGCCGATTCTTTGGAAAAATACAACCAAAAAATCGGCAAAAAACTATGCGAAAATTAATTTATGCTTCTTCAGGATCAAGTACAGAAATTACTGCATTATTAATATCAAGATATGTTTTAATTGAGTTTTCAAGATCTTCGATGGTGATATCTTCAACATCTTTTAGGTAATCTTCAATCAGTTTTAAATTGTCACATACTGTCATATAGTAGCCGATTGTTTCTCCAATTTCTGATACTGTTTCTGCAGAGTATGCAAATCTTGATTTAACTTTCTTTTTGGCTTTTAGAAGTTCTTCTTGTGAAATTTTATTATTAAGTAGATTTGTCATTTCTTTTTTTATTAAATCAATCGCTATGTCGCGTTTTTCTGGCTTGAAATTGGCTTGAATAAAGAAATTATTTCCATCTTTAAATTGATAATGTTCAGAACCTACAATATTGAAAATAGGTTCAGATTGTTTTTCTATAAGGTTTTGATAAAGTCTGCAACTTGTACCTTCTCCAAGAATTATGCTTATTAAATCAAGAGAAATGTTTTCTTTTAAATTGTTAGCTTTTGGTCCGAGAAATCCTACCATAAGGTATGATGTATTAACTTTTGCTTTGTTTTCTATAAAAATTGTATGATCTGTCGGAGTATCAATTTCTCTTTGTGGACTAGGAGAATTTGTACGTCCGTTGAAGTCGAATTCTTTTTCTACTTTTTCAAGGACTTTTTCTTTGTCAAAATCACCAACTATTATAGTTGTCATATTTTCAGGGGTATAGAACGTTTTATAGTAGTTCATAATTTCTTGTTGAGTTACTTGAGAAATTATTTCAGGAGTACCTATTACATCTCTTTTGTAAGGATGTTTGGTGTACATGTTGAAGTTACACGCGTTGTATACTTTTGTCCAGTTTTGGTCTTTACGCATTCTTATTTCTTCTATTACGACATGACGTTCTCTTTTATCTGTTACTGTATGGTCGTTTAAATTAAACGGTGCTCCTATTTCTTCTTCAGGTAATACAGGGTCAATCATCATATCGGCATGTAATTCTATTGCTTGGTATAAATCTTTATTTTGCGGCCCTTTAGGTAGGGTTACGTAGTAGAATGTATAGTCTTTCCAAGTCGCTGCGTTTACGATAGCTCCTTTAGCTTCAAGTATTTTATCAAATTCGCCAGCTTTATGTTTATGTGTTCCTTTGAACATAAGGTGTTCAAGAAAATGTGAAATTCCGTTGTTTTTATTATTTTCATTTATAGAACCTGTTTTTACCCAAGTACTTACGTTTACAAGTTCACCTTCTTTGTGTGCTAAAACTATTTTATGACCATTTTTTCTTTCATAAATCTCTACGTCTTCTGTTAAAAACGGATATTTTACTAAGCTTTTTTTCATAATCTCTTCCTCTTTTTTATATATTATAACCTAAATAAAAATTTTTAAGTTATAATATATCTATGGATATAATTAATCGTTTAGAACATAAAGTTGTGGTTTCAGTTCAGGCTATGCCTAGTGAGCCTTTGTATTTAGAAAAATGTATGGTAGCGATGATGAAGTCTGTGATTAAAGGCGGTGCTGGTGCATTGAGAGTTGCAGGTGCTAGAGATGTTAAAAATGCAAAACATCTTTTTGATGTCCCTGTGATTGGACTTACTAAGCCTGATGTTATTCCTCCTAATTGGCAGGAAATAGTTTACATTACGCCGACTTTGAAAGACGTCATTGAACTTATTGATGCTGGGGCTGATATTGTTGCATTTGACGGGACTATGCGTCCAAGACCAAATGGCGAAACTTTAGAAAAAATAATTAAATATATAAAAATCAATAAAAAGGCTTCTATGGCTGATGTTTCTACTGTAGAAGAAGGGATAAATGCAGCTAAATTGGGTGCTGATATATTGTCTACCACTTTGTCAGGTTATACTCAGTTTTCTCAAAACAGACCTGATGGACCTGATTTTGAGCTTTTAGAAAGCTTAGTTAAAGAAACTGGTAAGCCTGTTGTGCTTGAAGGTAGAATTTGGGAACCTAGTGAGGTTGATAGAGCGTTTGAGCTTGGTGCTCATTGTGTTGTCATTGGTTCGGCTATTACAAGACCTCAGTTAATTACTAAAAGATTCGTACAAAGATAGATGACAGAAACTGAAAAAGTTCTAAAAGTCAATTTGTTTTGTAGATAAAATAAAGGATATAAGATAGATGAAAAAAGCTTTGGCAATAGATGTCGGTGGAACAAAAATTTATAATACGATAATTGACGAAAATGGCAAAATAGTTTCTGATGTTGAAAAACACCATACTCCAAAAACTTTTGATGAAATTAAAAAGTTGTTTTCTGAAATTATAAAAAAGTATGAAGATGAAGTTGATGTAATTGCATTTGCTACTTGTGGGGCAGTTAATAATAAAAACGATGGGATTCTTGGTTCTACCGGAAATATTGCGGAAGGTTATCCTTCAATGGATTTTAAAGGTTTGAGTAGTAAACCGGTCTTTGTTGAAAATGATGCTAATGCTGCAGCTTGGGCTGAACATATAATCGGAGCATCTAGGGGGATGCCTTATTCTGTTATGCTTACGCTTGGTACAGGTGTAGGTGGCGGAATTATTCTTGATAATAAGCTTTATAAGGGGAAAAATGGTGCTGCAGGTGAAATGCATTTTAAGATGAGAGATGACAAACATAGAAAGTGCACTTGCGGATCTTGGGATTGTTTTGAAGCTTATGCGTCAGGGACTGGGTTGAAATTGACTGCCGAAGAAATCCTTGGTAGGGAAGATGTTACTACATATGATGTCATTCAAGGTATGCGAAGTGGTGATGTTAAAATGACTGAAGTTTTTAATAAATGGCAGGATGATATTTTAAATGGGTTAATAGGGCTTGCAAATATATTTGATCCTGATGTTTTTGTGCTTTCAGGTTCAATGGCAGAATTTGTTAATGTTGAATATTTGGAAACAGAAATGAATTCACAAATTGTTACCACGCCGGCAAAAGTTGTAACTGCTCAGGCAGGGAATTATTCCGGTATGATTGGTGCCGCTTTGTTAGCTCTAAATGTTGGGATATAGCCTTAAAAAGATTGGTTGTATAAATGGGAAAAGCTAAAAAAAGAAGTTTACATCTAGGCATAAATGATAGATTCTCGCGTTTAACAAGAGAAGAGGCAGTGAAGACTGTTGTTGAACTTTTGGAAAATGGTGATAAGGATGTGTATGGAATAGTGACTCTTTTCGGACTTACTGCTGAAGAAATTTTGGAGGCAGGTGCAAGTTATGAAGCTGTTGTAGGAATGAAAAGTCTTTTGAAATAGTATAATTTGTGATTAGGGGAGATAAGTTTTTTGTATGTTTAATCGTGTTAGATTTTGGTTAGAAAATTCGAGAGTTTTTTCTTTACCTATGACTTTTATGTCTTGGCTCGTTGTTTTTGTTTACGCACTAAGGCATAATGGTGATATTTTGAATGGGATTATTGCTCTTGTTGGTATATCAATGGCACATTTGGCTACAAACTTATTTGATGATTATGTAGATTACAAAATTTTGTGTAAAGATGAAAGGTTTATTAATTCTGCTCAGAAAAGTAAGTGTGAGTACATAAAAAATGGTCAAGCATCTTTAAATGATTTGTTATGTGTGGTTATTTTTTATTGTAGTATAGCTATTTTAACAGGAGTCTTTTTATTTTTTAGAACTGGTTTGCCTGTGTTGTGGTTAAGTTTAATTGGTGGGGGAATTACTCTTTTATATGCAAGACTTTCTTTGGTTGGGCTTAGTGAAATTGCTGTTGGTATTGCCTTTGGACCATTACTTTTTGAAGGGGTATATTATGTAATGATGAAGAATTTTTCTATAAATGTTTTAATCCTTTCTGTTGCGGTTGTAATGTTTACGATTGGTCTTTTATACACACATACTCTTTTAGATTTTGATGGGGATATGGTCGCTCATAAGAAAACTCTTTGTTGTCGAATTGGGGATAAGAATGCTGCTTTAAAATTGTTATGGTATATATATTTGATTGGGTATTTTTTTATTGGATTGTTTGCGATTAAGGTATGGAATTATTGGTTCTTTGCAACATATTTAACTATGCCTTTAGCTTTGAAATTGTATGAGTATATGAAAGAATATAATAAAGATAAGAAAAACTTACCTGATGTCAGTTGGTATAATTATCCTTTGGATAGTTGGAATACAATAAGAAAAATGCCGGTTGCTCCTTTTTATTTTAGACTTTTTCAGGCAAGAAATTTAATGGTATTTTTCTCTTTAATTTTAACTATAGTTATGTTATTTTAAGTTTATAGAGGATTTTTAAGAGGTTATAAATTTTATGAAAACTACAAATCAATTATTAAAACCTGTTACTGCTAAGATTGGTGAAAATGGAAATATCGAAATTGGTGGCTGTGATTTAGTTGAATTAGCTCAAAAATATGACACTCCGTTATATGTTATGGATGAAACGACGATTAGAAGTATTTGTGCTGATTATAAAAAAGCCTTTTCGGGGTATCCAAAAGTTAATATGATGTATGCATCTAAGGCTTTATGTACTATGGCTACTTCTGCTCTTTTAGCTCAAGAAGGTTTTGGGTTTGATGTTGTATCAGCAGGTGAAATTTATACTGTATATAAAGCAGGAGTTGATATGAATAAGGTTTTGTTCAATGGTAATAACAAATCTTTTGAAGAATTAACTCTTGCAATTGATTTAGGTGTTGGAAGAATTTCGGTAGATAATTTTTTTGAGCTTTCTTTGTTAGATGAAATAGCAAAAAGTAAAAATAAAATTGTTGATATTCTTTTAAGAATTACTCCTGGGATAGAGTGTCATACTCATGAATATATACAAACAGGTCACTTGGATTCTAAATTTGGGTTTGATCTTACCCAAATTGATGAAGCTGTTGAAGTAATATTAAATGAATACAAAAATTTAAAATTGCATGGTTTGCATGCACATATTGGGTCGCAAATATTTGAGACTTCTATCTATGGTGATGAAATAGAAATTTTAGTTAAAGAAATTGCTCGTTTAGATGAAAAATTCTCTTTAAAACTTGATGAGGTTAATGTAGGTGGAGGACTAGGTGTTAAATATAATGATGAAGATGTACCTCCTTCTACATATGAAATTGCCGATAAAATTATATCTAGGTTGAATTCTTGTATTGAAAAATATGGAATAGAACCTCCTGCATTATTTATTGAACCTGGAAGAAGTATTATATCTACTGCTGGTGTTACTCTGTACACTATTGGTAGTTCAAAACAGGTTCCAAAGGGTAAAACATATTTTGCAGTAGATGGTGGTATGGCTGATAATGCTAGACCAAGTATGTATCAAGCTAAATATTCTTGTGAAATTGTTAATAAACCTTCACAAGAATTAGCGAAAACTGTTACTATTGCAGGAAGATTTTGTGAGTCAGGGGATATTTTGATAAAAGATGTTTTATTGCCTGAACTTGAAGAAGGTGATATAGTATGTGTTTACAACACCGGTGCATATAATTATTCTATGGCTTCTAATTATAATAGAGTACAAAAATCTGCAATGGTACTTGTAAATAATTCTCAATCTGATATTATAGTAAATAGAGAGACATTAGATGACTTAATTTCTCACGATGTAATTCCTGATAGACTGAAGAGAGACTAATGACAGATATTTTAGCTTACATATTACAACAAATTAGATTTTTAGAATTTTCTTTGAATTGGTCTGATATAATTCAAATAGTTTTCCTTGTGGGATTATTATTGTTTTTATATAAGAAGTTTATTAAAAACACGCAGTCAGAAAAATTTGTAAAAGGTTTGTTGATAATCGTGTTTGCTTGGGTCTTTAGTGAGATTCTTGTAAAACTTGATTTGAAAATTATTGGAATGTTTTTGAAATCGGTTGTAACTTTGGTTACTTTGAGTCTTATTGTCATTTTTCAACCTGAGTTAAGACGTTTTTTGGGATTTTTAGGGCAAGTTGATTTTATAAGTCGTCTTTTTACAGCAAATGATAGTAAGAAAAAAGATAAAAAAATTGATGTTGTTAAAGAGTTGATTGAGGCTGTGAAATATTTATCTAAATCTCATACCGGAGCTTTGATAGTATTTCAGGGAGATTTAAGTCATACGTATTCTGATGTAGGTACGAAATTGAATGCGGATGTGTCTACTGAATTAATTTTGACAAT
>CASECH010000036.1 GCA_949286405.1 uncultured bacterium | reverse complement strand
TTTTGCACAGAAACTATTTCAAAATTTTCAGGTTGCGTCGTACGTTTGTATTTTATATCAGGATTTCCGAACAACATAACATAAGATACCTTATATCCCTCAGGTATTTCCAAATATTCACACAATTCCGGAAAAAACTGTAAACAAACTTCTGCAAATCCACACCATAAAGTACCTATACCCAAACTATTTGCATACAATTCAAGATAACTTAATGCAATAATAGGATCAATATTAGCACACGGAGCATTTATCGGAACTGATACAACAACCATATGTGGTGCTCCCCTAAAAATTACATCCTCTCCGTTCAAAAAAGCATCTTTATATTTTGAAAACTTATTCATAATCCCTTTGACCGGTGTTTTTGTTAAAACTTTGATTAATTTTGTATTAACATAATCGCGGAAATCGTTCATTACCTCAATATCATCAATAAAAGAAAAATGTAGTTTATGAAAATTACACCCTGTAGGTGTCCAGTTCAACATATTTTTTATTTTATCAATGTTTTCTTTAGAAACATTTTCCTGTCTGTAACTTCTTGTACTGCGTCTTGATTTAATTAAATTCAAAATTTCACCAGAATTGTAACTATCAAAAACTAACTCAGAATTTTCAGGCTTTTTATCCAAAACAGATAAAGCACCCACAGGACAAACAGCAAGACAATGTTGACACTCAAGACATCTTTGTAATCCTTCTTCAGTCATCTGGGGAACTTTTTTTTCGTCAAACTCAATACAACCAGCTGTACAATCCTTAATACACAGTCCACAATGTATGCATTTTTCCTGATCAATTACAAAATTCTTTTTTTCCATTATAATCTCCTATTTCGTACTATCATTATAGTAAAAATATTAAATAATGTAAATTTTTTCAAAAACAGAAATTTTCGGCAAAATAATATAATTTTTTTTATAAAAAAACATTTCTTTAATATAATTTTAATTTTTATTAAAAAATCCAAAACTGTTTTTATATATTTAATGCTACATTTGTAGTAAATTGGTCAAAAGAGTGATTTTATTCTTCTCAAAGTAGGGTTGACGAAATATAAAACTTAATTTATTGTATATTTTACAATTATATCAAATAGGGATACACAAGAGGTTAATGAATATTACTATGGTACTTAAACGAGTGCGTATAGAATTTGCACAAATTTTAGGGTTCAGATTTTAAAACGCATTTATATATTTGAATTTACTGTATAATTATATTCCAAAATATTTATTCCACACACCTGTAAATTCAAACAAATTTACAGGTTACTTTTTATTATCTACAAGGAAAGGAGACAAACTAGCATGAAAATTACATCTGTACAAGCTTACAAGACAAATCCTCAAGCATTTATCTCTCAAAACAAAGCACAACAATCTAATGTTATGTCACAACATTATATTAACTCACAAAAACCAGCTCTTACACTTGTGGATGTAAACTATAACCAACTTTTAATCAATAAAAAAACAACTAATTTTAGCGGAATAAATAAAACATCACTAAAATTACTGGAACAACCTCCTTTAGAAGACAAACTTGCTTATTTATTCAATAGTGTAATAGACAATGATTTGATTATTACAGGTAAAAATTTACAAGATGCTAAAAAAGCAATATATAATTCACTTGATAAGATTAAACAAGTAATCAAAAAAGCCTATTTTGTAGAAGATAATAGTCTTACCGGTACATTAGGATTTTTTAAAAATGAAACAAAACATAATATTAATATAATAAATCCAAATGAATTTGACTTATCTATAATATCTACACAAGAAACAATAGATCTTAAAAATAAAGAAATAGCATATCTGACACCTGAAGATTTAGTTATAATAAATGGTAAAATCATTCCAATTAAAGATAAACCGGATAATGATTTAAGCTTTTTAAAAACAAGTTTTGTAAAAATTTTCGATTTTACACAAGACACAGAACAAAGAATAGAACAAATAAACAAAAAAAATATAGCGTCACTTATACCAGAAGCTAAAAAGAAAGCACATCCTGTAACATTCAAAGATGTAGGAGGACAAGACAAACTTATTGATGAATTGAAAAAAAGTATCATCTATCCAATAAATCATCCAAAGGGTTTTGAAACTTTGGATGTAAACCATGGATTTATCTTATACGGACCTCCGGGAACAGGTAAAACACATATAGCAAGAGCTTTAGCAAATGAAGCAAATGCTAACTTTGTTGGACTTAACGGACTTGAACTTGAATCAAAATGGATTGGAGAATCTGAAGCAAATTGGAGAAATTTATTTGAATCTGCAAAAGAAAATCAACCTACTATTATTTTCATTGACGAATTTGATGCTATAGCAAGGGCCAGAGGTGGTATTGATGAATTTGGTGATAAAGTTGTAAACCAAATTCTTACACTTATGACAGACATTGATAATGAAGGTAGTGATGTATATGTAATAGCAGCTACAAACAATTACAAAGCTCTTGACCCTGCAATCAAACGTTCTGGAAGATTTGGGAAACATTTAGAAGTAGGACTTCCTGATGCTAAAGGTTTGAAACAAATCTTTGATATCCACGCAAAAAAGAAACCTATTGATCCAAAAGTTAATAAAGACGAAATTGCAACACGTTTATTTGATCTAAAAGCCAGCGGTGCTGATGTGAAATATATTATCAACGAAGCTCATATTAATGGATATCAACGTGCAGGAATTTTTGAAAAAATGGAAAATAACACACTAAAAGACAGTGATATTGATAACTTCACAATACTTCCTGAAGATATTGACAAAGCAATAAAAGCGTTTATTGACAGTAAGCAAGGAAATACAAGAAAACCTATTGGTTATACTAAATAAAATAAAAAAGCGTATTTTAAAAATACGCTTTTTTATTTGCTAATATCTTAACGGAATTTTTGAGCGGTTAACTTTTTTATTACCATAACCAAAATTTGCAAGCATTCTGCAAGTACTTGTATAGAATATATTTTCTTCCAAAGTCGGTCCTATATTTATTGAATCAACAGTTTTTTTAAGAAATTTATACTCGATATATGGAATAAATAATCCGTTTTTTTCGCAAATTTTTGTTTGTTTTGTATAATTAGAACCATAATTATTTATAAAAATAATCCTGTATTCTTTTTCATCTTTGAAATATGGATTTTTAAAAAACAAACTTATAATACTTAAAATATTAATTAACTCAATATATGTGTCAGTCAATTTTTCTGAATTCTTTTTTAAATTGGCATTTAAATATTTTTCATACTGCTTATTCCATTTTTCAAAAATCAATTTCAAAACAGTAATTTGTTTATCTTGATTATAAATTATGTTTCCATATACAGAATTAAAACCGATTTTTTCCATATCCGCAATCAAATCACGTTTACAAAAACCGATATTATATCCTGTGTAATTCTGTCCTTTTGAATAATTATTCCATAAAGTCAAATTGTCACCATCAGTAGAAAAAGATATCGTGTAATATTCAAATTTGTTATCAAAATCATCTGTTCCACTAATTATTTTAGTATATTTATTTTTAAAATATTCCTTTACTTTACAAAATAAATTTTTATTCAGTTCCTGCATATCCTCAAGTAAATTTAATATTAATTTATAAGAATATGTCACTTCTTCTTTATCATTTAAATACAAAGCATTAGAAAATCTTACTGTTCCTGATTCCAGTATACCCAATAATTTTTCAGGTTTTGTATAATGATAGAGTATACTATTTTCACCGTCATCTAATATCTTTTTTACTCTGGGTATTTTTTTTAACAAACCGTCATAATCTATCATAACAAAACTCCTAAACAGATTTCTCTTACAATCTATTATAACATATTTTTAGCAACATTTAACCTAAAAATCATTGTTTTCTAAAAACTCAGAATCAGAATTTTTGACAACAATCTTTTGTTTTAAATTAGTATTTATTATTTTCATTTTTCCATCTTTTCTAATTTCAAATACTTCTGTCAAATACTCTGGTAAATTTTCAATTTGTGGATATAAATTTTGAATATCTTCTTTTGCTATGTGCTTAATTTTAACCCCATTATGTATAATTGGTCTGCCATTTTGAGCTGTTTCAATTATTCTTGCATTAAGAGGATCGATATTTACATATGCTGTTTTTCCATTTTTTTCCATTTGTATTGAATAATAAGTAAATTCGACATATTTTGGAGATTTAACTTTTGAAAGCGTAATTTTAGTTCCATCTTTGGCTATCATATGTACTCTACCGGAAAAAATTTGTCCATTTTTCATTTTTTCATGCACCAGATGCGGACTTCTTTCATTTACTGCCATCGCAAAAAGTTTGTCTAAAGCTTCTGTTAGATAAGTTAAATTTATTTCAACGAAACTTTGTTTCTTAAATCTTGAAGCGGAATGTAATATATTAGGAATTTCTTCAAGCTTTTGATTTTTTGTATTTGGGTTAATTTCAGTTTTTTTGATTGTATTTTTTAATATATCTGTCTTTTGTTCAGTTTTTTTTGCAGACTTTTGTTTTAAAATAGTTTCTCTTTCAATTTTTTTTGCTTGAATATTTTTTTCTTTTTCTGAAAATCTATATTGTTTAACAAATTCTTCAAAACGTTTAAATTCGTTTTTCAAAAATTCACAATAGTTTTTTAAATTTTTTTGTCTTATTTCTTCATCTGTCAAAAAAGTATAATTTCCCGATCTTAAATCTCTTGCCTTTTCAAAAGATTTTAATTCAGCAACTTTCCCATCATCAAAAGTTATGAAAGCTTCTTTTAAGTTCATATTTTTATCATATACAAATAACTTAAATTTTCGTGAATCTTTTGCACTTTTCAACGGACAGTAACTTATAGTATCACCACCAAATTCATTTACATTTTTAAAAAGAAAACCTTTGGTATTAATATCATCATCTGAAAAATCATCAAAGAATTTTTTCTTTAATTCAAACATACCATTACCTTGTTTTTTATAAAGAATTTTGCTGAGAGATTCACTTGCACTATAAGTATCTGTTATGTGTGTTTTAATCCCCTGTGAATTTTTTATATCAATTTGATTTTTAATAAAATTCATTAACTCAGTTTTTGATGTCCCTTTTTTAATATTTTTAGACACTTCTTTTAAATATTCTACAAATAAAGAAAAATCACTCATTTCATTACAGATTAAATCAAGCATGTTAGAAAAATTATTTGAATTTATGAATATATCTTCTGCATGATTTGGTCTGCGACATTCCACTTCACCATTTTTTTTAATCAAAAATTTTTCTAACAACTCATTTTTTTTATCAAATATATTAAACGCAATATCAACATTCCCTGAATATGAATATTTTACAATATTTGCATTCCTTTTTCCCGGCAAAAGATCTAAAAATAAAAAACCTTTTAACGGTGTTTTTTCCGCCACACCAGGATACAATGACTTATATTTTACGGACATAGGCCCATTAAATTTTGAAAATTTTTCTGCAACTTTATCATAATACTTAGATATTTCAGAAAGAATTTTTAAATCATTTTTCTCAGGATAAAATCTACTAACCACAATATCGGCATTTTTAGGGAAATTTCCAATACCTCTAAAATTTAAAGGTTTTACTGACGACAAATTATATACAGAAAAATTTTTATTATATGGACAATTTTGAATATTCATATTTCACAGCTACTTTATATTTTCCATCACAAAAATACAAAACAGCTAAATTAGTAATATTGTCAGTTATTTAATAAATTTTTACATAATAATTTAATTGTTAATTAACAGTTGATTTGATGATAAATATCACAAATTATTACTATTTAAAATCTTAATCAATAATATTTCTAGTGTCTTTTTGATTATCTCACCTTTTTAACAAAGTCTTTTCTATATTTTTTAATTTAGTTAAAAAATTAGCATCAAAATCATTTGTCCGTCCCATGAGATTCTTATCATTTTCTGTTAACATTTAATTTATCTTAGAATTTATTAGTTGGACTTATAGCTTAACAATTAATTGGTCAGTGTAGTCGGATGATGATGACCAGTAAAAGACAGTTTTATAACATATCAAACAACTATTCCCGACTGCCATAACTCAAACACAAAGCCAACTTTGCCGAATAATCTTTTCATGCATTCAGATAAAATTCTTATTATATTAGATTAATTCTTGAAAAAAATTTTTTTAGAAAATATCTTTAAAATTTTTACATATATTATCTACTAAAGACTCTTTTTTTGCATTTAATTGTTTATCTTCTTGTATTTTTGCCTGTCTCAAAATATTCTTTCGTTCTTCTTCGGCTATTTTTTGCAATTCTTGTATTTCTAGCATTTTTGATAACTCTGCAGCTTGACTAATTATATCAAGTTTTTTGAATGTTTCATACTTTTCAAGTGCTTGTTTTTTATAAATATTACCAAATATCTTAGGATACTTTGGACTAAAATATTGCCAAGTTTCTACTCCACAACCATCACCAAAAGCAAAAGTACAAAGCTTTCCTAATTCAGGTTCTTGCCTTTTTAGCTCGGCAAAATAATCCTTTGATTTTACATCACCTGCTTTTTTTACCTTAGGATATATACCACGGTCAAGTATAACATCAAAGTGCTTCACATCCTTGATATCCTCACCAACCTTTTGAAGATTTTGTAAATAATCTAAAGATTGTTCTTTTAAAATTTTTTTTAAATTTGGATTAATTCTTAAACTCATACCAAATTCTATACGTGTATTTCTCACCGGTGAAATTTACATATCCTAAACTCCTTTTACTATCTTAAAATTCTCTGTAAATATTACACACTAAAATATTAATATGTACATTCTATCACAAAATAAAAAAACAATATTTAAATAAATGGAGCGTAGGGGATTCGAACCCCTGACCCCGACACTGCCAGTGTCGTACGCTACCAACTGCGCTAACGCCCCTTAATATATTCATTATAATTCAGTTTAGCACAAATATTTCATTGAAATATTTCCGGAGCATCTTTTACAAGAATTTCTCTATCACCTACAAATAATTTATCTCCTTTTGCAATAGAAATCTTTTTAAAACATTTTTTCAATGTTTTTAGATCTTTTACACAAATAGACCTGTCATTATCAGAAAATCTGTACTCCGAAAATAACGTCCAAGTATCATCTGCTAAAGAGTAATGATAATGAGTTTGAGAATTTTCGTATCTATGATTTTCGAAAAAAGAACAATTTTTTATATGTTTTTTAAACAATTTCTTCAATTTTAAAAATTGTTTTCTTGAATAAGGATTTTCATCAAGTTCTTTGCTACCTACTAACAAAGCTCTTTGAGGATTTTTTATTACATTAAATATTGAATTTGATAACTGCAAAAAATTACTATCATTCATCAAGTCATCTTTAAAATGAAAACCTAATGCTTCAACAAACGGTGATACAATACCGCCTCCGCTGCAAGTCTTTATTCCTTCAGAAAAAAAACTATCAGCTTTCAAAACACCTGAGATTCCATGTGATGGGTATATCCGATTATGTTTCGCAATTTTCCAATACTCATCTCTGTTTACAAACCTAATTTTTGAAGTAAAATTTACTGACTTAACATCCATAATATTTATAATATGTAAAAATAAAAATTTTTGCTAAATTATTAAAAAATAATTAAATTTGCAATATTTTTTGAAATTTAAATTAATAATATAATTGGTGTTAATACACCTCTTGCAAGGTTTAATCCGTCGTATGATTATATCGATTGCAAGGAGTAGCTGAAGCGAAGTAGCAGTATAGCTGTATCTTATAGTGGTAGAAATTAAATAATTACTTTTTTTAGACTCTGATAAAAAAGAGTCTATTTTTGTTGAAAAGTAATAGAAAGGACATGTAATGGAACATTTAAACAAATTACTCAAAAACGTAGAAAAAGAATCAACTATTTTCAAAAATCCTGATTTGAATTTTATTTTAGGACTGACCAATACCCAAGTCAAAGACTTAAAAAAATTTGCTATAGACAATGAATTTATTAAAGAAGAAAAAAAAGAATTCTTTTTAACCTCAAAGGGCAAAGAATATTTAGCTCAAAACCCAATAAAATCGTGGTGCAGCAAAGAGTTTCCCAAACGACCGGAAATAAATCTTGAATACCTTAAACTTGAAAAGATGCCACCGATTTTAACCAAAGCAATAAGATGTCTTGCTCGCCATCTTCTTGAAAACGAAGATTTAAAAGAAAATTCAACAGAAAGCTTCCTTGTTCGTGAACTTTTAGCAGAAAATTCAACCTGCAAAGATTTAAAAAAAGAAATCGAACAATATGTCTTACAAGACAAAAAAATCAAATTGACAGATCTTTTTGAGCATTTTCAATCTTATGGACTTACAAAATCAATCATAGGAATTTTACTATTAGATGTCTTAGCTCACAACAAAGATATTTTTGCAATCTATGAAAAATTGCAATTTCAATTAAAACTTAACCAATTAATGTTTGATAGAATGCTCTTTTGTCCTCAAAATTTTGAAATACAAAAAACAATTATGGAAGAATTACCTATTTTAGAAAATATCTCTAAAGTGCTATCTAAAGAAAAGACAAATAATATTTTGGATATAACAAAATCACTAATTTATTTCATCAGAGAACTCGATAAATACACACTTCACACCGAAAGGTTATCTAAAAAAACTCTGCGTTTTAGAAATGTTATCATGAATGCAAAAGATCCTATAAGCCTGTTTTATAGAGATATTCCTAAAGTCCTTTCAGGCAAGCTGCTTCCTGAATGTGATGAAGAATTTTTAAAAATCTATAAATCAGCAATAAAAGAACTTAAAAATGCTACAAATGCAATGGTTGATGAAATTAATCAATTCTTCTTTGATAGTTTTAACACAAAATCACGTGAAGAACTCTCACAAAGATTTGAAAAAGTTCAAGAATTTATCGGAGAAAAAGAATTAAAAATACTATTTAATAATGTTGTAGAAAAAGAAGCCGATAATATTCTTTGGATAAATCGTATCGCAACATTCATAAATAAATCTCGAGTTCCCAAAGATTGGTCAGATGAAGATGTAGCAGATTTTAAGGTAAAAGTTAAAGATCTGGCTATAAAATTCTATACAATAGAAGCAACAGTCGGAACTACAAATTTGGGAATTAATAAAAATTTCGACAAAATCATAAAACAATTACTTGAATTATCAAAAGCCGAACAAAATGTTATTTTATACAAAATTGTAAACGCATAAAATTACATATATAAAATCAAGAAAAAGCAGTGAAAAATTTTTCACTGCTTTTTTATTATTAAATAAAAACTAAGCAATTTTAAATAAAATAAATACTTAATATAATAAGAAAAAGAATTTTAGGGGATTATATGGCTTTAAAATTTGATAGCATAAAAAAGTTAAATACTTTTATTACGCAAAAATATTCTGTCATAAAACCGAAACGCTATATTGAAAGACAATTTATAGATATATCAAAGTTTGGAACAGCTAAAGAATACAATAATGTTCCTGCTGAAATTGTTGAAAAATACACACCATTTAGACGTCTCAGCAAAAAAACTTGCAAATTATCTGATACAGATTATTTTATTAAAAAGTTTGAGAAAGAATCACCCAATGAATTTCCTCCATTGTGGTCAAAAATGAATAATTCTGAAAAAATTGATTTTATTGTCAAAAACAGATATGAACGTCTTGTTTCAAATAAAATTATGAACTCTCTAAAAACATCACGTACAGAAAAAAGTTTTGGTATCACAACAGATGGAAAAATAGCTTTTTATGACACCATCAACTCTTCTAGACATTGTCCAACTATAAATAACAATAAACTAATTAGCAT
>CASECH010000035.1 GCA_949286405.1 uncultured bacterium | reverse complement strand
GCCTTAGCTGAAAATTTTTCAACTCACCCAATTGCCAAATCAATAAGAACTGCTTATGGTAAGGAGGTAGATACAAATAGAGTAAAAGAACTTATTGAAATTGCAGGTTTTGGGATTAAAGCCAATATTGATGGAGAAGATATTTATGTTGGAAATTTGAAGTTGATGTCTAAATTTAATATTTTCCCATTTAATGCTGAAGATATTGGTAATATTGTCTATGTTGCAAAAAATGATTGTTGTCTAGGTTACATTGTCATTTCCGATGAAATTAAAAAAGATTCTCAAAACACAATAAAAGTATTGAAAGATTCGAAGATAAAAACTGTTATATTGACTGGTGATGTTGAAAAAAATGCAAAAGATGTTAATAGAGTTTTGCATGTAGATGAAATATTTTATGAATTATTACCAGCTGAAAAAATAGAAAAATTAGAGGTTTATCTTGAGCAAAAAGTGCAAAAGAAAAGTGTTATTTTTGTTGGAGATGGAATAAATGATGCTCCTGCATTAGTTAGAGCAGATGTCGGCATTGCGATGGGAGGACTTGGTTCTGATGCAGCAATTGAAGCTGCTGATGTTGTTATTATGGATGACAATCCAATAAAAATTTATAAGGCTATAAATATTGCTAAAAATACTATTAAAATAGTTTATCAGAATATAATATTTGTGCTTGGAGTAAAAATATTATTTTTAATGTTCGGTGCTTTAGGTATAATATCAATTTGGGGTGCTGTATTTGCTGATACAGGTATTACTTTTATCGCGATATTGAATGCATTAAGAGTTCTTAGGAGTTAATAGAAAATATTGGTATAAAATTCTACTTGTAGATTTGTTGACATTATTTTTTATATTATTATAATAGTTACTATGCAGATAACGCATCTCACTTCAACCACCACGATTGAGATGGACTTGCTATCATAACTCCGTAGCAAGTAAAAGCTCCGGGATAGAAATCTCGGAGCTTCTTTTTAAATATTCGATTGTTAATTTTAGAGTCCTAATGCGATTTTATTACTTGTTGATACCATATTCATTGCTGAATAAAGGCTGTTTTGTGATGACTGTATTGAGTCATTTTGTTCATCAAGACTCTGTAATTGAGAAAAATAAGATGAAATTTGTGAGAGTTTACTTTGATCTCCTTGTGCTTCTTGAATCATAGATTCCAGTTTTGCTCCAATATCATCAAGAATTTCTGAAACATCAGCATCTGATGATACAGATACTCCCACTTGAGAGGCTAAAGATTTTGCATTCGAAAGAACTTCTGATTCAGAGCTGCTTTGACCTCCTTGATTTTGAGATTGATTCTGTGCTTGGCGTTGAGCTTGCACTTCTGCAATTTTTTGCTTTGCTTGGGCTTCTGTCATCCCATCTGTCACAGTAATCCCTAATGCTTCAAGTTGAGCTTTTGTGGAATCACTCAATTGAGAGCATTGTTTGGATACAGTAGTTGAAAGAGCAGAGCTTGAACTACTGATTGACGAAATTGTTGTCACGAGATACCATCCTTCCTGTATTTTTTAGTTTGCACTAAGATACAATTTCGTTTACGACATTGTGTGGTTATAACTTTACAAAAAAATGTAAAGTGTTAAGAATTTTTTACATGTAGATATTTCTACTGCTATTAAATTTAAGAAATTGTGATATATTTATAGATGAGAGGTGGATGAATGAGTAAATATAACAGGGATAATCTGTTATTTATAGATGGAGTTCCTTTTAATATCGAAAAGACGGCTAGGGCAAATTTTTTGCTCGGCAAGGGGTGTTATAAAAATATCGATGAGCCGATATTAGAACTTGGCGAATATATAATGTTAAGCTACGTTATTTCAAATCCTGAATTGTCACAGAGTGACATTGCTAAATTGTTGTACAAAGGAAAGGCTCATGTCGGTAAAATTCTTAATGAGATGGAGACTAAAGGATATATAAAAAGGGTTGCTGTAAGTGATAATAATATGTTGAAAAAATTGACAAAAATAACCCCAAAAGGTCAAGATATTTATGATAAAACTCACAAAGAATTCAGCAAGATTATAGATAAAGTGCTTGGTAATTTTTCTGATGAGGAAATTGAGATTTTCGGTAAACTTTTAAATAAATATCGTAGTAATATCGTTGAAAATTTTGATTTAGATTTTTAAAAAAAATGTTGACTTTTACAAAATAAATATTAAATTCTACTTGTAGATTTATTTACATTATTAATGGAGAAATGTATGGCAAATAGTAGAAATTATTGTAAAAGTCTTGCAATTTTGATTGAACAAAATGCAAAAATGTGGTCAGCTACAAGTCGTCTAAACTTTAAAAAGAATTTAAAAAATAAGTTTAGTTTTGATGATTTTATTGTAATGGATGTTATTGCTGTGTATAAAACTTCTGATTGTGAGTTTATTGCAAAGATTTTATGTAAGCAAAAGTCTTATATAGAAAAAATAGTTGCTGACTTAGAGAAAAGGAAGTTAATTGCTTGTAAGAATAATGAGTCATTTTTTACTACTGATGGTGAAAAAGTTTATCAGGATATGTTTATAAGTTATAATTCTTTAGTAAAATCTGTAACAAGGTTTTTTACAGAAAATGATCTTGAGACACTTTTTAGATTGCAGCAAAAACTCCAAAATGTTATGCTGTCCCTATCTAATTCTGATGTGATTTGATTTTGGGATTAATTTTGCATATCTTGTTTAACTATTGGCGGTATTGGTGAAGATACTATAAGTTGAAGAAATTTGTCATTTTCTTCTTTGACTTTGTTGCCGATTTGCATTATTTCTGAATCATTTTTGAAGAAATATCTTATTGCGTATCTAAGTTCCATCATACCTTCATCTGGATGTTTTTCATACTTTAAAATGTTATATTCAAAATAATTTTTTCCGTTAATTGATCCGTTTTGTAAAAAACTAATTGCAGCTTTATCTTCTTTTTTATTTTCGATAAATTTTAAAAGTACATTGGTATCTTTAGATTCAATTTCTTTATCTTTTTTTTCAGCAAATTTTAAAGGAGAATTTTCATCCGGGTAATAATATATCCCTACCATTTTTGTCCAATAGTTGCTGTCTTCATTTTTGAAAAAATATTCATTGTCGTAGCCATTTCTATCTATTGCCGGTGTCATTTTTTTTAGGACAAAAACATCTTTGTCAAAATGAATTTCTTCAGCTTTAGCTGTTTGAGAAAACAAAAATAGTGATAAAAATAATAAACAAAATGCAATTAATGTAACTTTTAACATAGTATCTCCTTAATTAAATTCAATTTAAACGTCAAAGTTAAATTTTTTGAATTAATCTTTAAGGTAGTTTATAAATAAAAAAAAGTCCCTTTTTTAGGGACTTAACTTTTGTATTGTAGATTAGATATAAATTGCTTATTATAATTTTTCGTTGATTGTCGTAAAATCTTTACCGCCAATAGCTTTATAAACATTGATTGAAGCTATTGCATAGTTGATTTTATTAGATACATTAGATTTTTCAGCTAACAGTAAAACTTCTTTAGCTCTCATATTATCCATTTTGGACTTAGCTCCAATTTCAAACTTTCTATTAGATAAATTATATTCATCTTCTGCAAGTTTAAATCTTTTTAGGCTTTGTTCGTAATTTTTCTTTGCCATGTCTGCTGAGCTTAAAGAATTATTTACTTCTTGAATAGAGGTTAGTATTGTTTTTTCATAAGTTTGTTGAGCCTTTTGATATTCCAGCTTTTTGTATCTGAAATGAGCCATCTTAGCTCCACCTGTGAATAAATCCAATGAAGGCATGAATCCTATATTTGACTTAAAAGTATGGTTCCCAAAAATATTGGTAAGTTGGTATGCATTAAAGCCTGCTTGACCATATATTAAAAACTTAGGTAGAAAATCTCTTCTTGCAACTTTTACATCAATGCCTATTTTTTCAATATAATCTTCTACTTTCAGTAAATCAGGTCTGTATTTAATTACTTCCGCACTTATGCTTTCAGGAACTTCTATTAAGGTAAGATTGTTATAATCATTACGTTTAAGGTATTTATTTTCTACTTCTCTTTGTCCAGTTAAAACACCTATTTCACGACCGATTACCAGTCTTGTATCATAGTAGGCGTTTAGTTCTTCTTTGAATGATGTAAGAATTTTCTTTTCAGCAAGTAGTTCTGTTATTGGGGCTAAGCCATTGTTATATTTAATTTCAGCCATCCTTGCAATTTCTGTTTGTAAATTAACAAGTTCTTCTTGATTTTTAATCAATTTATCGAGCTTAATTAAATTAAAGTATTCAGATGCTAGTTGAGAGGTAAGAGCTATATAAGTTGCTCTTTCATTTTCTTTAATCATTTCTACTTGTTTTTTGATAGCTTTAGTTTTTAAATAATTTTCTCCCCATATATCAAGTTCATAGGTCATTGTGAGAGGTAGCACGAAATTACTTTGTGAGTAATCATTAATTACTACATCTCCCAGTCTGACATCTGATGATTGTAGGTCTCTAAAAATGTTACCTTGAATTCCAAAATGAGGAAGTTGTTGTGCAAAAGATTCTTTCACAACTTGTTGAGCTTGTTTTACGTTTAAATTTGCAATTTTTAAATCGTAATTATTTTCATAAGCTTTTATCAGATATTCATTAAGTGTTGGGTCATTATATTTTTCCCACCATTTTAAATTAAGATACTCAATTTTATAATCTTGAGAATTTTTCTTGTTTGCTTTTGTTTGTTTTGCAACACTTGGTGAAACGCTGCATAACAAAAGAGTTAGGGTTAGTATAAAAATATTTATTTTTTTCATGCTTCACTTTTTCCTTCTTTGTGTTATCATAATAACACAAAGGTATTTTAAGAACAAGTCATGGATAAAAAAGATTTAATAAAAAGTAGAATAGGGATGAAACTCGTGCGTGTAGGAAAAATGACTCGAGCTATGGCTACACAAAGATTTAAGCAAGAAAATCATTTTATAACCCCCGAGCAGTTTACTGTTCTTACTGCGATTATTGACCATGATGGCCTATATCAAAGACAGATAAGTGCATTAACATTAAAGGATCGCCCTAATATTACAAGGATTGTAAATATTTTAGAAAAAATGGACCTTGTGACAAGAACTTCAGATGTTAATAAAAGAAAGATATTTAAAATCAACATAACAGAAAAAGGCAAGCAGGC
>CASECH010000034.1 GCA_949286405.1 uncultured bacterium | reverse complement strand
TAAAGTTGTTGAAAAAGCAAAATTAGAACAAAATAAATAAGGAAACTATAAAATGAAATTAGAAGAAATGCGCGAAAAATCAGTTGATGAGCTAAAAAGTGCAATTGTTGATTGGAAGAAGGATTTGTTTACATACAAAATGCAACTTTCAACTCACAAATTAGAAAACACAGCGTTGATTTCTAAGACAAAAAAAATGATAGCTCAAGCGAAAACAGTAATAAAAGAAAAAGAGGTACAAAATGCCTAAGAAAGAAAAACAAGGAATAGTAGTAAGCAACAAAATGGACAAAACAATTGTTGTAAAAGTAGCTGACTATGAACCACATCCAAAATATAAAAAGATTATTGAATCTAACAAACACTACAAAGCTCATGATGAAGGAAATGTTTGTAATGAAGGTGATATCGTTAGAATTGTAGAATCAAGACCTATTTCAGGTGACAAACGTTGGACTTTATTGGAAGTAGTAGAAAAAGCTAGATAATAATTTCAAAGCAGCATTACCAATTGAGTAATGAGAGGCTAAAAAGTAAGAAATTCTTTAAAAAAAAGGAAAAGAAAATGATACAACAAGAAACAAGACTAGAAGTAGCAGATAATACAGGTGCAAAAGAACTTTTATGCATTAGAGTGATGGGAAGTTCAAATAAGAAATTTGCAGCAGTAGGCGACGAAATCGTTGCTACAGTTAAAGATGCAACTCCTAATATGGGTGTAAAAAAATCTGAAGTTGTCAGAGCTGTTGTAGTAAGAACTAAAGCTGATATCAAACGTAATGACGGATCTGTTATTAGATTTGATGAAAACGCTGCGGTTATTATTAACAAAGACGGCAACCCAAGAGGTACACGTGTATTTGGACCAGTTGCCCGTGAATTAAGAGATAAAGGTTACATGAAAATCGTATCTCTAGCTCCGGAAGTAATTTAGTAAAAGAAACACATGTAATAGACCACAAGGTCAGACCATGGAAAACGCTTAAAAAGCAATGGAGAAAAAAATGACAGATAAAAATAAAAAATTACACGTTAAAACCGGTGATAGAGTAATCGTAACTGCCGGTAAATCTAAAGGAACAATCGGTAACGTGAAAAAAGCAATTCCTTCAGAAGGTAAAGTTATCGTTGAAGGCGCAAACATGGTAACTAAAGCTCAAAAACCTCAGCCAATGGCTGGTATACAAGGTGGCTTAATCAAACTGGAAGCTCCACTTGATGCTTCAAAAGTTATGGTTGTATGCCCTGCTTGCGAAAAACCGACAAGGATCAAACACGAAATTGTTGACGGCAAAAAAGTACGTGTTTGTAAAAAATGTGGTGAACAATTAGATGTTTAATATTTACGTAGTACAATATTAATACATCGTAGAATTAAGGAAATACGAAAATGACAAAAACAAGAAGTTTAAAAGAAAGATATCTAGAAGAAGTAAAACCGGCTTTGAAAGAAAAATTCGGTTATACTAATGACCACCAAATTCCAAAACTACATAAAATTGTTTTGAATATGGGTGTTGGTGAAGCTTCTCACAACTCCAAAATAGCTGAAGTTATTGAAGGTCAATTGACAAAAATCGCAGGTCAAAAATGCGTAGTAACAAAAGCAAAAAAATCAATCGCTTCATATAAATTAAGAGAAGGTATGCCTGTTGGTGCAATGGTTACATTGCGTGGTGACAGAATGTACGATTTCTTACAAAAACTTAACTGCGTAGTACTTCCAAGAATCAGAGACTTCCGTGGTATTAGTCCAAAAAGTTTTGATGGTCGCGGAAACTATACATTAGGTTTAAAAGAACAAGCTTTGTTCCCTGAAATTACTTATGAAGAAGTTGATTTAGTTAAGGGTATGAACGTATCAGTTATTACAACAGCAAATACTGATGATGAAGCTAGAGAATTGCTTAAATTATTAGGAATGCCTTTCAAAGGTATGAACAAATAGTAACTTAAGTTCTCGGATCACGTAAGAGTGATTTGTAAAATAATTGTAAAGATAAATAAAACATAAAAGGAGAAATTCATGGCTAAAAAAGCGATGATAAACAAAGAACTAAAAAGAGCAAAACTAGCTGCAGCTGGTAAATATCCTACTGTAAGGCTTCATAACAGATGCAGCATCTGCGGCCGTCCTCACGGATTTCACAGAGATTTTGGTCTTTGCAGAATTTGTTTAAGAAAAATGGCTCACCAAGGTTTGCTTCCTGGTGTTACAAAAGCAAGTTGGTAGAAAGCCAATATATTTATTGTCTAAGAAAGACAATGATTAGATTAAAAAAGACCGAATTAATAATTCGGTCTTTTTATGTAAAAAAATTAATTAACTAATTACATAGATTTATACTAATTTAGAAAAATTTTGTCCAACTTTTTTCATACTTTCTTCAAAGTTTTTATCATCCGCATTTGGAATATCTAAAATAATATTTAATGGTGCTTTAGGATTTTTATTGTAATCATTTAAATAAAAATTTTTCAATTGTTCATGAATTTTATCGCCATCTTTTGCTTTTGTAGTCCAGGCTCCTATTAGAGTATCACGTAATAGACAAGTATTTTGATTTGACATTGTTTGATTTGCATTAAGAGAATATTTCCCTGCAAAACTAAGAACAGAATTAACATTTGAATTCATATAAAATCCTTTCTTTTACTAAATTACACAACACAGATAAGTATAGAAAATGATTATAATTGCCAGAAAAAAATTAAATATTTACAATCTTAATAAATATAAATAATAGATGACAAATACTTGTAATATAAAAAATTTTATAATATACTCAAAGTACAGTTCTGGACTGCCGAAATACGCTTTTAAATTAAGCAAAAATTGATTCGGTAAGCAGTGTAATAGTAAACGGGATACTGCCTATAACTGTGGGTAAGTCCTTGAAAGGGAAACAGATTATGTCAATGACAGATCCGATAGCAGATATGCTAACAAGAATCAGAAACGCTAACATGGTTTCACACCAATCAGTTGCGATGCCTTCATCTAAATTGAAAGTACAATTAGCAAAATTGTTAAAAGAAGAAGGATATATTACTGATTATTCTGAAAAAACAGAAGGTAAATTCAAAGTTTTAGAAATCACTTTGAAATATGATTCTAAAAACAAACCTGTTATCACAAAATTAGAAAGAATTTCAAAACCAGGTCTTAGAAACTACAGCAAAGCTAAAAACTTACCTAAAGTATTAGGTGGTATGGGTATAGCTATCGTTTCTACAAGCAAAGGTCTTTTAACAGACAGAAAAGCTCGTAAAGAAAACATCGGTGGCGAAGTTCTTTGCTACGTATACTAAGATACTTGGAGTTTGTAGCTCCTGTGTTATGTTTAAGTGCAATTGGTAGAAAAGCTTAGACATTGTGTAGAAATATACCAAAAGGAGAAATTGAAATGTCACGTATCGGTAAATTACCTATCGAAATTCCGCAAGGAGTTGAAGTTAAAATAGAAGGACAAACAGTTACAGCTAAAGGTCCTTTGGGCGAAGAAACAGTAGAAGTTCGTCCTGAAATCGCTGTAAAAGTTGAAGACAACCATATTATTTTATCAAAAGTTGGTACTTCAAGAGAAACTGACGCTTTATATGGTCTTTTCAGAACATTAGTTGCTAACGCTGTACATGGTGTTAAAGAAGGTTTTGAAAAGAAACTTGAAATACAAGGTGTTGGTTACCGTGCAAACATGGAAGGTAAGAACTTGAACTTATCTTTAGGTTATTCTCACCCAGTTGTAGTTGAACCTCCAGAAGGTATTACTTTATCAGTAGAAGCTAATACTAAAATTACTGTAAAAGGTTCTAACAAACAAACTGTTGGTGATGTAGCTGCACTTATCAGAGGAAAACGTCCACCTGAAGTATACAAAGGAAAAGGTGTTAGATACGAAGGTGAATATATCAGACGTAAAGCTGGTAAAGCTGGTAAGAAGTAGAATATAGTATGAAAGTATCATTTTCTGGCATTTATGATATAAGATATCCATATGGAACTAAGGCTCAAGACATTCAAAAAGAATATTTGGAACTTAGTGATTATGTAGATAAGACATATAACCAAAATGGAAAATTAAAAATTATAAATGTTAATCTAAAAGATAGTTTTAATACTCAAAAAACAGGTAAAAAACTAGCAAACAAAGGAATAAGAATCGATACAGGTATTGATAGTCCATATGTTTTATCAGATATTTTTAATTTTATAGATCGAAAAAGAAATCAAGATCTGGTACAACAATATATAGACAATTCTAAAGTAGAGCTGGTAATTGATACTAAAGTATAGCCTATATAAACCCTTGAAGTGGTTATTCAAGAAGGTTTGGGTAAAATGAAAGGATAAAAAAATGATTAAACAAGAAATTAGAAAACCAAAAGTACAAAAAAGACATAGAACAATTAGAGTAAAACTTTCAGGTACAGCTGAATTCCCTAGATTAGCTGTTTATAGAAGTACTAAACACATTTATGCTCAACTTATTGATGATGTAAATCATGTAACGCTTGCATCTGCATCTTCAAATGACAAAGATCTAAGAGAAAAATTACCTCACGGTGGTAATATTGAAGCTGCAAAATTAGTTGGCGAAGCTATTGCTAAAAAAGCTAAAAAAGCTGGTGTTGAATGTGTTGTATTCGATCGTGGAGGATTCTTATATCACGGTCGTATCGCTGCTTTAGCTGATGCTGCTAGAGAAGCTGGCTTGATGTTCTAAAAAGCTTTCGCTCCTCATGCCTAATTAATCTAGGTATAAAGGAACGCAAGTGATATTAAAATAAATTAAAACGGCAGAGTTTAATAAACTCTGTCGTTTTTTAATACTTAAAAAATAATTAAATATTTCAAATTTTTACATTTTTTATATTATTATATTATTTAGGAGATGGTAAAATATGGAATATAAAGATTATTATGATATATTGGGTGTCAAACGAGATGCCAGTGAAGCTGAGATTAAATCGGCTTATAGAAAATTGGCGAGAAAATACCACCCTGATGTTAATAAAACTAAAGAAGCTGAGAGCAAATTCAAAGATATAAATGAAGCTTATGAAGTTCTCGGTGATAAAGATAAAAGACAAAGATATGACAGTCTTGGTGCAAATTGGCAAGGTGGTCAAAGTTGGACACCTCCTCCAGGATTTGAACAATACGGTTTTGGCGGCGGGCAAGGTGGAGCTTATCAAAGTTTCAACTTTAACGGTCAAGATCTTGGAGGCTTTTCAGATTTCTTTAGCTCTTTATTCGGTGATATGATGGGTGGTAGTGCTAGAGGAGCACAAGGAATGAATTTTGGAGGATTCGACTTCTCTAGCGGGACACAACAAACTCGTTCTACAAGACAAAGAAGACAATCTAATCAACCTCAAGAAGATCTTGATGTTACAAAAACTCTGAATATTACTGCTAAAGATTTATTTGAGAAAAAACCTATAACAGTGAAATTTAATAATGTAGAAAAATGTACTCAATGCCCTCCGGGAGGAGGTTTCTGTAGTGCATGTGGGGGTACTGGGATAAAAACAGAACAAAAATCAATAAAAGTTAAACTACCCCCTGATGTTACAGAAGGCAAAAAAGTGCGAATAAAAGGGGAAGGAAAGGTTGATTCTTACGGAAGAAAAGGCGACTTATTCCTTATTATCCACTTCAAAGACAGCGAATACGAAATAGATGGATTTGACCTGACTAAAGAAATTGAAATTACCCCTCCAGAAGCTGTTTTAGGTACAAAAAAAGATATTAGCACTTTGCATGGTAATATAGGAATAAAAATCCCGCCAAAAACATCTTCAGGTCAAATGCTTAGACTTAAAGGGCTTGGACTTCCTAAAAAAGATGGAACTTATGGAAACCTTAATGCAAAAATAAAAATTGTTATTCCTAAAAATCTTACGGAAAGACAAATTGAACTTTATAAAAAGATTAACGAATCATAAAAATTTCAAATAAACAGTTGACAATACCCCCTTTTAAATAGACAATAAATCTATGCTAAAGGGGGATTTTTATGACTAAAGAAACATATTTGCACGATAAACATATTAAACTTGGTGCTAAAATGGTTGATTTTGCAGGATGGCATATGCCTGTACAATACACTTCGATAATAGAAGAACATAAAACTGTAAGAGAAAATGTTGGACTATTTGATGTATCACATATGGGAGAAGTTTTTGTTAGTGGAAAAGATTCCCTGGATTACTTAAATAGCATAGTCCCTCAAGATATTACCAAACTTAATTTTGGCAAAGCTGTATATTGTCAGCTAACAAATAAAAATGGTGGCCTTATAGATGATTTAATTATATACAAACTAGGAATAAATGATTATCTTGTAATATGCAATGCTTCAAGAATTGATGAAGACTTAAATTGGATGGTTAGAAACAAAAGAGGTTTTGACGTAAAAATAGATAACCAGTCTCATAACTATTCACTACTTGCAGTGCAAGGGCCAAAAGCAGAATTAGTTCTAAAAGATATGGGATATGATACAAATCAAGAATCATTTTCTATAAAAGCAGGTACTGTATGTGAAATGAAAGTACTTGTTTCTCGTACTGGATATACCGGAGAAGATGGCTTTGAAATTCTTGTAGAAAATGAGCATTCAGAAGTTCTATGGGATAAAATTCTTGAATATGGTAAAAATTATAATATCAAGCCTATAGGACTTGGTGCCAGAGATACGCTTAGACTTGAAGCAGCTCTTCATTTATACGGAAACGATTTGGACGAAAATACAACACCGGTTGAAGCCGGACTTTCTTGGTCAATCCCTAAAGAAAAACAAGCTGACTACAACGGCAAAGATGTCATTCTTAACCAAATTCAAAATGGTGTTGAAAAACGTCTTATAGGCTTAAAAATGCTTGATAAATCAATTGCAAGACACGAATATGATGTTTACTTTGAAGGTGAAAAAATTGGTACCGTAACAAGTGGCGGTCCATCTCCAATATTAGGATATAATATTGCTATGGCTTATGTAAAAAATATTAAAAATATTTGCATAGGCTCTACTGTTCAAGTTATGATAAGAGAAAAATTACACGATGCAGAAGTCGTAAAAAGACCTTTTGTACAAAAAAGAAATAAAATAAAAATGTAATATAAATATAAGGAGAAAGTAATGAGTTTTACAGAAAAAATTCTATGTTCAAAATCCCATGAATACTTACTGGACAACGGTGACAACACATATACTATCGGATTAACAGATTACGCAATTGAACAGTTGGGAGATATAGTATTTCTTGAACTCCCTGAAGTGGGTCAAGAATTTTCAAAAGGAGATACATTCGCAACTATCGAATCAGTAAAAGCCGCTTCTGAAATATACTTGCCTATCAGCGGTAAAATCATTGAAATCAATGAAGAACTTACTGATGCTCCTGAGAAATTGAACGAAGATTGCTACGAACAAGGATGGCTTGTAAAAATCGAAGCTACAGGTGATGAATCAGAACAAAATGATTTAATGGAATATGAAGATTACAAAGAAGAATTGGAATAACTATGAATAACTTTTTAGTACATAATGATGAAGTAAGAAAAGATATGTTAGCTAGTATAGGTGAGGCTTCTATTGAGGATTTATTTTCGCAAATTCCTGAAAAAGCCAGAATGAAAAATCTTAACTTAGAAGCACCTTTGAGTGAAATGGAAACTCAAAAAAAGATTAAAGCAATGGCTAAAAAAAACAATACTGATTATATCAGTTTTCTTGGTGCAGGAGTATATAACAAATTCATTCCTGCCTGCATAAGCCAAGTTGCACAACGTTTTGAGTTTTTGACATCATATACACCATATCAACCTGAAATATCTCAGGGAACTCTTCAAGTTATGTATGAATTTCAGACTATGATTTGCAGACTTACAGGTATGGATATATCAAATGCAACAGTGTATGATGCTGCGACAGCTTGTGCTGAAGCAATTCTTATGGCAGTTAGAATTTCTAAAAAATCAAAAGCTCTTGTAATTAATTCAATAAATCCTGAGTACAAAAAAGTTATAGATACATACGCTCATTCAAATTCAATAGAAATAGACTGGACAGAAAATTTACCAGAAGATGCAAGTGATTATGCGTGCGTACTTGTACAAAATCCTAATTTCTATGGAGAAATCCAAGAAATTAAAAAACCTGAAAATTCTTTATTAATTGTCTGTACAGATGTATCTACTTTATCAATCCTAAAACCTCCGAGTGAATATGGAGCTGATATAGTGGTAGGAGATGTACAAACTCTTGGGATTCCGATGGAATTTGGAGGACCTCATGCTGGCTTTATAGCTTGCAAAGAAAAATTTATGCGTCAAATCCCTGGACGACTTGCAGGAAGAACTGTTGATGCAGATGGCAATCAAGCTTTCTGCTTAACTATTCAAACAAGAGAACAGCACATAAAAAGAGAAAAAGCTACTAGTAACATATGTTCTAACCAAGCTTTAATCGGTCTATGTGCAACTCTTTACCTGAGTCTTGTCGGAGAGCAAGGGTTTAGGGAAGCAGGTTATCTATCCACTAAAAGAGCTCACCAATTATCAAAAAAACTGGCACAGAAAGATATTAAAACACTCAACAAAAACTTCTTTAATGAGTTCGTTATTGAAGTTGATGATGCCGATAAAACTCTTAGCAAGCTCAAAGAACGTAATATTATTGGTGGGTTAAAGCTAGATAATAAAAGAATTCTAGTTGCGACAACAGAAATGATTTCAGAAGAAGACATCAATTCTTATTGCGAGGCTTTTTAAAAATCGGTAAAAAGCCAAACAGCAAATAGATAAATGAATCTTTTGTTTGTCTAACTTTTATTAGAACTAATTGATTACAAAATAAAACATATTTTTTGACGGTAAAGCTTTTTGCTTTATCGTCAAATTTTATTCCATGCTCATCTGCAAAAGCGAGCATATCATTTAGTGACTTTCCTTTATCCTCAATATTTTGAGGAGATAAAGTCTTTACAATAGATCCTTTACGTTTTCTATAAAAGTAATCAACATCAGGAACTGTTACAAAACGTTCCAAATAATATAATGCACGAATTGTAAATCGCACATCTTCAAAATTTATACCTTCAACAAATGATAAATTGTACTTTTTTAAGTCATCTAATTTATAAATTTTATTCCACACATAACAGTATTCAGGGATATTACAAACCTCTATTTTATCTTGAATATCTGAAAACAATTCTTCTTCGGGATACTTTATATTAACCCTATGTTTATCTCCTTTTACTCTAATGATACCTCCTGCAGCTATTGATGCATCATGCCTTTCTGCGGCATAGTATAATTTTTCAAAAAAATCTATACTTACCCAATCATCAGAGTCAACAAAACCGACATATTTGCCTTGAGCAACTCTAATACCCGCATTTCTTGCAGAAGAAAGCCCTCCATTAGACTTTGTTATAACCTTTATCTTTGAATATTTTTCTGCAAATGATTTTAAAATATTAGAACTTGAATCAGTTGACCCATCATCAACACAAATAATTTCAATATCTTCCAAAGTCTGATTTACTATACTATTTAAACATTTCTCCAAATACAATTCAACATTGTATATAGGAACAATTACAGATACTTTTACCATTTCTCATAAATCCTTAACTAAGACTCCCTGAAAGAATTATAAAATACAGTAAAAACTTTTTTTACTTCATCAAAAGTCTTAATTGAACAACCTTTCATAAAATACATATGTTCATCAGCTTCTAACATAATATCTATTCTTTTTCTTGATCTATACCAGTGAGCCAAAAATTCTTCAACACTTTGGGGCAATTCATCTAATTCAAACTCTACAATTCCTGAAACAGATGTAGAAGTTGGTCTTTTTACCTCTTTGTCATCTACATACACAATTGCATAATTTTGTGTTTTTGAAGGTGTTGATTTCACCTTAACATCAAATGACATATTAGTATCCAATTCAGTAATAGAACCATCTATCATAAAATATTTATCCTCATTTGCTACTATTATACAAAATTTTTTTAAATAATACAAGCAAAAAACTAAATGGTGGACGATACTGGGCTCGAACCAGTGACACCTTGAATGTCGTTCAAGTACTCTACCAACTGAGCTAATCGTCCACAATTATAGAATTTTCAAAATGGGCAATAAAAAAAGGCGACACCCAGATTCGAACTGGGGGATAAGAGCTTTGCAGGCTCCTGCCTTACCACTTGGCCATGTCGCCT
>CASECH010000033.1 GCA_949286405.1 uncultured bacterium | reverse complement strand
TACAAATGGCAAAATAGCACAATTTAAAGTATTATTTAGGAACAAAATTTAGGGGAAAATGAAATTACAACTTGTAAACGACTTACTTAATAGTAAGTCGTTTTTGTATCAAAAAAATAAAAAAGGCCTTGAATAACTCAAGACCTTTTTATTATGTATAAAAATTATTATTCAATAATTTTATCAACAATACCAGCACCTACTGTGTGCCCGCCTTCTCTGATTGCAAATCTCATACCTTCTTCAATAGCTACAGGAGCGATAAGTTCAACTTCCATAACTACGTTATCACCAGGCATTACCATTTGACCATCAAATTTGATTGAGCCAGTAACGTCAGTTGTTCTAATATAGAATTGTGGTCTGTAACCAGGGAAGAATGGAGTATGACGTCCACCTTCTTCTTTAGTCAATACGTAAACGTTAGCTGTAAATTTAGTGTGTGGATGGATTGTACCAGGTTTAGCAAGCACTTGACCACGTTGAATTTCAGTCTTATCGATACCACGAAGTAATGCACCGATGTTATCACCTGCTTGACCTTGATCAAGAGATTTTCTAAACATTTCAACACCAGTAACAGTAGTTTTCTTAGTTTCGCCTAAACCAACCAATTCAACTTCATCACCGACTTTAACAATACCACGTTCTACTCTACCAGTAGCAACCGTACCACGACCAGTGATAGAGAATACATCTTCAACAGGCATCAAGAATGGTTTATCCAAATCACGTTCAGGAGTTGGGAAGTATGAATCAATAGCATCCATTAATTCCCAGATTTTATCCACCCATTGGTCCTCACCACGTTGAATTTTTGGATTTGCTTGAGCAGCTTCCAAAGCTTTTAATGCAGAACCATGTATGAAAGGAATATTATCTCCATCAAATTCATAAGATGAAAGAAGTTCTCTAACGTCCATTTCTACAAGTTCTAGCAATTCAGGATCGTCAACCATATCACATTTATTTAAGAATACAACAAGGTTAGGAACACCAACTTGACGAGCAAGTAGAATGTGTTCACGAGTTTGAGGCATAGCACCGTCTGTAGCTGCAACAACAAGAATCGCTCCATCCATTTGAGCTGCACCTGTAATCATGTTCTTAACATAGTCAGCGTGACCAGGACAGTCAACGTGGGCATAGTGTCTAGCAGCTGTTTCATATTCAACGTGAGCAGTTGAAATAGTAATCCCCCTTGCTCTTTCTTCCGGAGCTGCATCAATTTCATCAAATTTTTTCAAAGCAGCTTGTCCTGCAGCAGCTAACACAGCTGTAATCGCTGCAGTTAATGTTGTTTTACCGTGGTCAACGTGACCGATAGTACCGATGTTAACGTGCGGTTTGGTACGTTCGTACTTTTCTCTAGCCATGAGATTAATCTCCTTTTTTCTTTACTTATACTACAATACTAACTTGGTATTTTAAGCCATTATCATATATAATATTTGCTCAATATTTTTTGTCAAGGTGGACTTTCCTTATAGGAATTTACTTTGATTTTTCAAGTAATTATAAAAACTCCTTTTTGTACATAAAAAATACCTTCTTCTATCTTAAGGAAATTTTAAATAGCACAATATTCTTCTGCAAATTTACTTTTTGTCATTTTTATATTAATAGTATTGCAGCTTTTTATATACAAAAACAGAGCCTAAAACATTGCTCTGTTTTTGTAAAGGTATTGAGTTAGTCTTATAAATTAGACTTCTTCATTTTCTGAAGTTTCTGTATCTACGCTATCATCTTGAAAATCATCTTCATCAACAGCTTGTTGATTCATTTCTTCTTCTATTTCCTGTTGAAGCTCATCATTTTCTTCATAATCATCTTCTTCAGATTCTTCTTCAACATAATTATTGATATTTTGAGCCTCAGCCTTTTCCATTTGAGAAACGCTCTTGATATCAATTTTCCATCCTGTTAATTTGTGAGCAAGCCTTACGTTTTGGCCTTCTCTACCGATAGCAAGGCTCAACTGATCGTCAGGAACTACAACCATAGCTTCGTGAGAATACTCATCATCAGCCAAAATATCAACAGAAACTACTCTTGACGGAGATAGTGCATTTACAATATATTCAACTGGGTCTTCTGAATATCTTACAATATCAATTTTTTCATTTTTTAATTCACTCACAATTGTCTGAATTCTTGAACCTCTAGGACCAATACATGCTCCTACACTGTCAACTTCAGGGTCATTTGACCAAACAGCAATTTTTGTTCTATAACCTGCTTCACGCGAAATTGATTTAATTTCTACTATGCCATCTTCTATTTCAGGAACTTCAAGCTCAAACAATTCCCTAACAATTTCTGCATGAGCGTGAGAAACAATAACTTGAGGCAATTTTGTTGTTTCTTTAACATTTAAAACAAACACTCTAATTCTGTTACCAGGTTTGTAATATTCTCCAGGAATTTGTTCTTTTTGAGGCATAATCGCATCAGTTTTTCCAATGTTTACGATAACATTGCGATTTTCGACTCTTTGGATTATACCGGTAGTTAGTGTACCTTTCTTTTCCATAAATTCTTGAAGAACAAGATTTCTTTCAGCTTCTCTTATTCTTTGAGTAATAACTTGTTTGGCAGATTGAGCTGCGATACGGCCAAATTGATCAGGAGTTACTTCTATTTTAACTTCATCGCCTACTTCAACATCTTCAACAATCTCTTTTGCATCGGACAATGAAATTTGTTCGTCAGAATCTTCTACACTATCATCTTCAACAACTAATTTTGTTCTAAATACACCGATTTCACCTGTTTGTTCATCTAATATGGCTTCAATATTTGCAGCCTCTTTTACACGCATATGCTTTTTATAAGCTGCAACCATAGCATCACATAAAGAAGCAATCAATACTTCTTTTGAAATTCCTCTTTCTCTTTCTAGCTCTTCACAAGCTTCAAAAAGTGCTGTTCCAATTTTAATCATTTTTTATCCTTTCACTTTTTATAAAATTATCTTTTTTTATTAATCTATATATAACTTAGCTGATTGAATATTATTTTTGGAAATTAAAAGTTCTTGACCGTCATCAAACCTAAAAAATTTTAATCCTTCATTTTCATCATAATCAAGAATTTCACCTTTAAAAATTTTCTCTTCTTCACCTTCTAAAGGTTGTTTCAATTTTAAACTAATTCTTCTGCCTTTAAAGTAGATAAATTCTTTTTCAGATTTAAACTTTCTTTCTAATCCAGGAGAAGATACTTCCAAATAATACTTAACCGGAATAAGCTCATCCAAAAAATCAGAAAGACTTCTTGTAACTTTTTCACAATCATCGAGAGTAATATCTTTTTCTCTCGAATAAAGATATATCCTCAAAAACCAACGGTGATTTTCTTTTGAAAAATCAATCTCGATAGGAATAAACCCATATCGCATGGAAGTATTTTCAATCAACGGAGTAATTTTTTCTAAGACTTCATGCCTATTAATTTCCTGTTTCATGCAAACCTTCCTTTCAT
>CASECH010000032.1 GCA_949286405.1 uncultured bacterium | reverse complement strand
TATTCAACTTTTTATCCGTTATCATTTTTTCGAATCAACAAAGTATTTTTTCGTCTTCAGCTATTCTATTGTCAATGTTCATTTCGCGTTACTAACGGAGCACAATCTATTCTTAATGAATACAGGGTAATATGTAATCTTCTTAAAAACAAACCGACTGTCGCCAGCAATTCTTATTGTAACTCATCATTTTTTTTTGTCAAGCATTTTTTACTTCTTAAATTATTATTTTCGGCTAATTTTTAAAGTTCGCTTGAGCAGTGAGCACGTCTTTAATCTTATACAAAAAAAAATAAAAAAAAAAGACTTTTTTTTCATGTTTTTTCGTATTTTTTGCATGCCCTTTGATTGGCAAGACTTTTCGTGCTTTACATTTATTAACAATTTGAATTAAAAACAAAACAATACATAAATGCTATTAAAATTATTTATTACAATATATGAAGATATTTGTTTTTTTGTTGATTGTAGATTAATATATGATTGAATGTTTAGACTATTTTTTAGATTTATAGGAGAGCTTAAAATGATTAAATCTTTAAAGACATGCTTTTTATCTATGGTAGTTTTAGCAGCATGTTCGTCTGCTGCTTTTGCGGATGGGAATGCTTTTACTCCGCTTAACTTCGATGATACGGCTTATGGTACACCAGCAAAAACTTCTACTCAAAAAGTTATTGGACAATCTGCAGAAGAAGTACCTGCTGGAAACACTAAAATGCAAAGTGCTATAACTCAACTTGACAATGCTCAGGTTGATGTTCGCAATGAACTTTTGAATTATAAATCAAAATATTCTGATGTAGATGCTCAGTACAACGCAGTTAAAGCAGAAAGAAAAGCTTTAGCAAAGCAAATTAAACAAATTGAAAAAAGAATTAAACAAATTGATTCTGCAAAAGAAAGAATCAGAAAAAACATGATTTAATAATAAAAAAGGCTTGGAGAACCAAGCCTTTTTTATTTTAGAAAAACTACTTTATGTAACGTCTGAAAAATTCAGGTAATTTTTCTTTATCAATAGGTGAATTATTAGTATTAGGCAAATTTGCTCCTGCCCTTTCAGACACTGCTTCATTATGTTTATTTATTTCAAATGCAATATATTTAAGAATTAGATTGTCTGCTTTTGGACCTGCAACACTAATAATTTGCTGATCTCTGTGAAATGCTTCGGTAATAAATTCATTTAATTTTTCATAATCTGCACTGAAACCATTAATATCTCTTCCGTTTGGACCTTTTTCAATTGTTTGATTAGCGTTTATAAAACATCCGGTTATAAATCTGGCATTTAGTTGATTTAAATTACCAGGTTCAGAAGAAGCTTTGTATTTATCAGAATATGAATTGCCACAATATCCTTTTACAAGATTTTCCATGCCCATTTGCTCGGCTTGCTCAATTACCGTTTGAGCAGATACAGCAGCACCTTGTTTAAAATCTTTAGTTTGGTTAGGCAAATCACTGACATATTTTCCACGCAAATCTAAATAGGAAACATCAGGATCAGGACAATCTTCTTTGATAACTCTTAATCT
Source organism: uncultured bacterium (assembly GCA_949286405.1). GTDB lineage: Bacteria > Cyanobacteriota > Vampirovibrionia > Gastranaerophilales > Gastranaerophilaceae > CALURL01. The sequence goes on along the minus strand of CASECH010000032.1, from coordinate 5,252 downwards.
TTCAGTGTCTACCTTTTTAAGATTTTCTTGAAGATAATAGTTATCTGTGGTTACTGTTTTTACTTCTTTAAACTTATCTGTTTTATTAGTATAAATGTCAGTTACTTCAGGGGTTTCGTTATATGCATATTTTGCTTGCAAATCTCCTTTTACTGTTATATCTCCATCTCTTTCGCGTTTTACTTTTAATTTACCAGTTTCATCACTTTTTACGGTAACCCTTTTTACGCTTCCATCTTTATTGTATCTGACTTTATATGTTACATCGTTGCCATTTTCATCAATTTCTTTAAATTTTGCTCGTCTTTTTCCTTCATCATTGGTAGCAAAAGCATCAAGAAACTTTTGCCCTTCACGAGCAATCTCATCTGTGACATCATCGGAGTATTTACTGTCACGATTTATGTCAGCAGAAGAATGATGCATAATTTTCATGCCCGTATTAGAATATGTGTTATCAGATTTTACGGATTCCTTTTCTCGTTTTTTAAATAATTTTCTAAGCCCCTTAAGTTCTTCTTGCTCATTTGGGGTATTAGCTTTTTTCTTTTGGTCACCTAAGAAAGATTTAGCATAAGCTGCCATTTCATCTTTAGCATTTTCTGATTGTGCTTTATCAAACTTCTTGTTATTTGGGCTATCGGGATTTAATCTGTTCCATTCCTGAACAAAAGCATCAGGATCAATACCTTTACTCTTTAGCCATTTTTTTTGCCCCTTAGAAATATCTATTTGTTGTTTTAACAAACTATCTGCAAGTTTTGCTCCTTCTTCTGTTTGCATAAACTCTTGGGCATCTTTTAGCTTATTTAAATTCTCTAATTGCTCATCTGTCAAATCCTTTGACATTTCAATAGAACCATCATCTTTTACAGCTTTTTCCTTTTGAGGAAAAACAGTAAGCTCATGTTGAGTAGAAGCTAGTACTCCTACTTGTTTTGTTGTTTCAGAAGACACCAAAATAGAACCGGTTGTAGATTCACTCGTCTTTGTCTCAGTTAATTTAGGTTTACCCTTCACGTAAGTTGTTTTGGTTGTAACGCCATCAACATTGTCCAAACTCATGTTTGCTCCTTTCATGTTTAGCACACATTATATAAATCGTATATACTTAATAAGTATTTTTTTATACAATTAATTGCGTGGAGATTATTTTTATTTTTCCCATTTTGAGCAAAAACATTATCATCAAAGGGTTTTAAAGACTTAACATTCTTTAACAATTATTTAACTATTGCCTGTATAGATTCTTATATAATTCCAATAGCTTCTAAACACTTTTTTCACATAATTCTGCGTTTCTGGGTAAGGTATTTGTTCTACAAACTCATCAGTATCATTGTAATACAGAGAATTTTTCCAACGCTGAAGCGAACCTATACCGCCATTATAAGCAGCTACTGTAGATACATCATAGCCAGATAAAAGACTTTTCAAATACGCATAATAATAATTACCGGCTTTTAAATTAACATGAGGATTAAAAAGCAAATCCTGAGAAGTAATACCTAGACCGAATTTAGAACTTACTTCATAAGCTGTCGAAGGCATCAATTGCATTAAACCGGTCGCTCCTACAGAACTTTGAGCTAACGGGTCAAAGTAGCTTTCTTCTCTAACTAAAGATAAAATTAACGGAGTATTATTACCAGTCTGTCTTGCATAGAAATTAATATCTTCATAATAATTTACAGGATATACCAAACGCCACCTCAAATCATACTTGTCAGGCTTCGGATTAACTTTTTCCATAGCATCACGAGCGACTAGCATTGAATGAGATAAATCTCCTTTTTTATACAAAACCCAACTTTTAATAAACTCATCATCACAAATCTCATTCAAAATATCATAATCTTTTAAATCAACAAGTTTAACTATAATATTGTTCCTTGTATATTTATAAGGATATACAACAGGTTGAGGATTTATATAATTTGTTATAAGAGGGTTACTCATATGATTTAAACGTAAATAAGCTCTATATGCATAATAGTCATCAGGATAAGTAGAAATAACTTTTCTGTAATAACCCATATAACCTGCATATTCATTTAGATATTCATAAGTTTTACCAAGCCAGAACATAACCATAGGAGATGAATTTGAGTTCGGGAATTTTTTTAAATGGTCTTCTCCCACTTTAATTGCACTTTGGTAATCTTTTTTCCTTATTTTATGAAAAAATACATTTGACAATGCATCCGCAGAAAATCTACCGTTAGGATATTTTAAATACAAATAGCTAAAGCATTTATCTTTTTCATCAATAGATAAAGCTCCACACTTCAAATTAAGTAAATAATCTTTACCTTTGGATGAAGAAATTGTCAACAAGTGATTTATAGCATCAGAATTATTTGTAGCTAATTTCAAATAAATATCTATTACATCAAAAACATCCTGTTCATCTACATAATTTGAATATTCTTTTAATCCTTTTTCTGTTAAAAACTTAGCTCTGGGATAATTTTTCATTGCATAAGAATTTTTTACATCTAACGTCCAATTTTCAGAAAGATTAGCATGTTTTAATAATTCTGCGACCTTTTGGTAATCACCAAAAAGATATGAAGCTCTTGCCATTAATAAATAATCATCACCACTAATATCTTTATCCAATTCTAGCCAATTATTAACAACATTCATTGCCCATCTCCCAGATGGAGCTTTTTTTAAATAATGCCTGAAATAATTTTCAATATCTGCTTTCACAGACATTGGAAAAATTTTATTTTTATCTTGAGAATATTTATTTTTGAGCAACAATCCGCAGTAATACTCCGAAGCTATTGCATAATCAGTATCAGGAAATGATTTAATAATTTCTTCAAAATATTTCTTAGACAGCTTAGGTTTTTTATCAACCAGCAATTGTGCAGCCATATAGCGAGCCCTTGGAGCTAACTTATGTTTTGGATAATTATTAAATATAAATTGATACTGCTTTAACGCTGATTTGTCATCATCAAGCATTCTGGCACATTCAGCCTGATGATATATTGCAAAAGGCTTAAGATTTGAAAATATAGTTATGCGAGAAAAAAGATAGTAAGAATTTTGGTAATCACCACTTTCATAATCAGAAAGAGCTTGTCTATAAATTTCATCCGTTTTTGTAGGCGACTGATATATCTTTGCATAATAAAATGCAGAGGAAAATATCAACCCAACCAAAAATGTGACAACTATAACCCTTTTCTTATAATCCCAATCAAACATCACAATATACAGTCTAGCAGAAATATATATTTAATTCAAGAAATTTTATTATATAATTTAAACTATGTCAGAAAAAATAAATAAAATACTTCTAAAGATAAAAAAAGAATATGTTGTTATAAATCAATTCAATCCGAGAGATGAAAACACTATTCTTGACAAACTTGCAAAAAAAATAATTTCAGAAAATTGTATGGTAGAATTTAATCCCACAAATTTAACAGATAAAAATGCTGTAAAACTAGGTAAAAAACTTAAACAACTATGTGCTGAATTTAATTCATTATTAATCATAAAAGATAGAATAGATATTGCACTTGCAATTAACTCTAACGGTGTTATTTTAGATAGGAACAGTATTGATATATACGATGCAAAAAATATTCTTGGAGAACATTTTATAATCGGCTATTCAATTACCGAATCTGAAAATATTGAAAACATTTTAGCCCAAAATATTGATTTTTTAAAAAGCCAACAAAATATTAATGTAAATATTCCTATATTTGACAACTATGATGCTTTATAATTTAGTTTTTTGTAATATAATTAACTTATTGAATTTATCTATAAATAAGAGGAGTAGAAATGTACGGAATAATTTTAGCAGGAGGCTCAGGTAGCAGATTATGGCCATTATCAAGAGAACTTTATCCTAAACAGTTACTAAACCTCAACTCTAATAGAAGTCTGCTTCAAACTACGTTTGAAAGACTAGCTAATTTTATGCCGAAAGAAAATATCATAAGTATTACTAATACAAAACATATTTCAAATGTAAGAATGCAATTGAGTGAACTTACAGATAAAGTTTCTCTTTTATCAGAACCTGTATCCAAAAATACAGCTCCTGCTATTGCACTAGCAACAAAATTTATAGCTAAAAACTCAGATAGTGACCCTGTAATTATAGTAGTGCCATCTGATCATTTAATCGAAAATCAAGATAAATTCATTTCTACAGTAAAAAAAGGTGAAAAACTTGCAGAAGAAGGATATATTGTTACTTTTGGGATTAGGCCAAACTATCCTGAAACAGGTTATGGATACATAAACACTTCTGACAAACTTTCTGAAGGATTTAAAGTTAAAGAATTCGTAGAAAAACCGGATGAAGAAACTGCTAAAAAATACATACAAGCAGACACATATTACTGGAATAGCGGAATTTTTATGTTCAAAGCTTCTACGTTATTAAATGAAGTCGATAAGCTTGCCCCTGAAATTGCAAAAATTTCTAAGGAAATAGACTTTACAAAATCTTCAGACATCCCATTTATCAGTTTTGACAAAATGCCTAACATTTCGATAGACTACGCAATTATGGAAAAATCAGATAAAATTGCTCTGGTAGAACTTGAAAGTGACTGGAATGATCTTGGCTCTTGGCAGGCAATTTATGACGTAAGTAAAAAAGATAAAGATGGTAATGTCTTTGTAGGCCACGTCTTAGATAAGGATTCAAAAAATTCTTTCGTATACTCTTCATCAAAACTTGTTGCAACAATCGGACTTGAAGATACTGTAATAGTTGAAACAGAAGATGCTATACTTGCTTGCAAAAAAGACAAAACTCAAGATGTTAAATACATATACAACGAATTAAAACAACAAAACGATAATACACACCTTGTGCACAAAACAGTCTATAGACCTTGGGGCTTTTATACAGTAATTGCACAAGGAAAAGGATTTATTACAAAAATTATACACGTTAATCAAGGACAAAAATTGTCAGTACAATCACATAATCATAGAAGTGAACATTGGGTGGTATTATCAGGAACAGCATTAATAAAACTTGATTCTGAAGAACATATACTTAAACCTGGACATAGCGTTGATATCCCGGTAAAAGCTATACATTCACTTCAAAATCCATATAATGAAGATCTTGAAATTATTGAAGTCCAAAAAGGCGATATTCTTTTGGAAGAAGATATAATAAGATATGAAGATATGTATGGAAGAGTTTAAAATTAGGCAATAATTTTTCTTTTCATGTTTTACACAAAATATGAAAGTTAGTA
>CASECH010000031.1 GCA_949286405.1 uncultured bacterium | reverse complement strand
TATCACTGTGTAAAAATAAAATCAATACTATAAATTAACTATTCATAATCCTGCAACTCTTCAGGTAACTCGGGTAATTGTTTTGACATAACCCCTCCAAGTTTTTCTATTTTTTTAATCTGATTTATTATGTTACCAGAACCGTTCAATTTTTTCAAAGTAGTATCCAAATTTGATTTTATTTTTAACAAATCTGATAACAAACCTGCAAATTTGTCAAGCATAGCAGAGCACAAACGAGATATTTCAATAGCATTTTTATTCTGTCTATCTACCACATGGAAAGAATTAATTATTTTCAAAGCAGCAAGCAAAGTCGATGGGGACACAGGCATAACTTTATTTTTCCAAGCATAATCCCATAAAGAAGAATTATCACAAAACATCAAAGAATAACAACTCTCAATCGGAATAAACATCAAAACATAATCAGGAGATCTATCTTCTACAGAATAATCTCTCTTTGCTAATCCATTGATATGAGCTCTTGTAGAATCAATAAAGCTTTTCAAATGAATCTCTTTTTCATTTTCATCCTGAGAATTAACATACCCATCCCAAGCAGCAAAAGAAGTTTTGCTATCAATAAAAATACATCTGTTATCAGGTAAAAATACAGTAGCATCAGGTCGACCTTCAGCAGTTCCCATTTGAATTTTATATTCTTCATCTTTTCTTAATCCAGAAGCTTCTAAGACTCTCTCTAAAACTATCTCACCCCATCTGCCGGCTGACCTGTTGTCTGATTTCATAACGTTAACTAAAGAATTTGCATCATGCGAAATCTTATTACCTGTTTCAAGAAAACTCTTTATGTTCATATCAAATTTCGTAAAATTCTCTGTCTCCATTTTGAAATTTGCATCAGCACGTCTTTCAAAGTCCTCTATTCTCTCCTTAAAACGCTTAAAAAACTCATCTAATTTTTCAACATTTTGACTTGATAACTCTTGAGAGTTTTCCCTAAACAATTTATTTGCAGTATTTTCAAAATACATTTTCATCTGCTCTAAACTTTGATTCTGGAGTGATTTACTATTTTTATTAACAAGATGAAAAATTAAAAATACGCACAAAGCACCAGCAATAAAACCAACTAAAAATATTAAAATATCCATACATCCTCACATATTTTTTTTCATAATACCATAACCGAATTAGTTCAAAAAGACGAATTTAATAAAATTTATCAAAAAAATCAACCATGCGGTCACAAAGAGTAAAAGCATGATTTAGAGCATGGTTGAGGGATTTTCTCAATCTATAGATTTAGAACAATTTCTCAAACTTAAATGAATTAATATCAATCGCCGCATGGATGAAAATAACCCTCTAAAAGTTGTAGTATGTATAGTGTAGAGGGAAATAAAAATAGGGAGATAAAAAAATGAGAGAGTTCAAAAGAAAATCAAGAGTAATACTTATAGATGATAATGCAGATCATTTAAGAGGAGTAAAAGAACTAATTACTCTTGAAAGCAGCTTTGATGTAGTAGGAGCAACTACAAGTGCAAATTTAGGAATTAATCTCATTAAAAAACATCGTCCAGAAATTGTTTTAATGGATATTAATATGCCTGAGAAAGATGGATTGCAAGCTATTCAAGAGATCGAAAAACTAAACCTTGGAGTAAAAATTGTAGCACTTAGCGGATATGACGATGCTGACCTAATTTTCAGAGCTATGAAATTAGGAGCAAAGGGGTATGTTTTAAAAACTATGGCTTCAGCACAGTTAATCTATGCGATGGATGAAGTTGCTTCAGGTAAAATTTATCTTCCTTCTGCACTAACATCAAGATTCTTCGAATACTTCCAAAACTCTTTCAAAAACGAAGCAGAAAATTCATCAGAAGAAAATCTTCTTTCATACCTAACATCAAGAGAAGAAGAAGTACTCGATTTACTAACACAAGGTAATAACTACAAGGGTATTGCAAGCAAATTATTTATATCCGAAACTACAGTTAAAACACACGTAAATAATATATTCCAAAAACTACAAGTAAATGATAGAACTCAAGCAGTTTTATACGCACTAAATAATGGATTTGCAAACAAAAGAAGAGCAAAATTAGCAATCTAGTTTATTACAAATAAAGCTTACATACTAATTTGGAAGGCTCGGTTTTGAATTCAAAGTCGGGCCTTCATTGTGGACGAGGGACAATGGAGCAAGAAATAATTCAACAACAAGCAAGATGTATCGCACATGAAATAAGAAACCATCTTTCTATATGCGAACTTTACTCTGAAATAATCAAAAAGAAATTAAATACAGACAACTATACAAATCCTTCTGTAGATAACGCAATTTCAAATATAAAAAAAGCTATAAAACTCATGAATAACTCCTTGCTGGATTTAAAAACTCTAAACAATATCAAACAAACTGAAATTGATCTAGGAGATATAATCAAAGAAGCTATTGAGTTATCAAAAGTATATATTAACGATAAAAAAATTGATATTATCGACAACATAAATACCACTGCAATTGTATATATTGATGAAAATAAATTTCTTGCCTGTCTTATAAACATCATAAAAAACGCAATAGAAGCAATCCCAAATAAAGGTTGGATAAACATAAACCTTATAATAAATCAAGAAAAAGCAACCATAAAAATTATAAATAATGGAACTCAAATATCAAAATCAAAACAAAAAGAAATATTTTCAGAAGGATTTACAACAAAAAAAACAGGCAGCGGTCTAGGCCTCTACATTTGTCAAAGAGATTTAGCCTCTCAAAATTGCGAACTAAAACTAACAAAATCCACATCTAAAGAAACTGAATTTGATATCATACTTCCTATTGTTAAATAATATTTACATTTATAAAAAAATCCGCAAATAATTATTTCCACGATATTTATATAATATATAAGGGAAAAATTGGAAGAAAAATGGATTTTTTTAATTCACTAAATGAAGTTAGAAAAAATAATCACAACTTCAAAAAATGGGAAGAACAACAAAAAGATAATCAAGCTCAACGTGAGGAATTAGCAAAGAGACGCCAACATACTCAAGCTGAATTACAACAAGCGAAAGAGCTTGGTAAGACCATTATTGACGTTGTCGACATCATGGATAATCACTCTGAAAACGTAGCAGAAAACGTTGAAACAGCAGTGGATCCATTATCATCTCTTGCAACTTTGGTAACATTCTTTGGTGGAAATTATTTAGTTGGGAAACACTCAACTGCGAAAAAAATGGATAAGATTTCCAAAATAAAAGATACTTTTAGAAATAGTGAAGAAGCACAAAACTTAGCAGAAAGAATCTTTGAATTTAATAAGAAAACTGGCAATGACAAATACTTTAGTACCTATGATTTATTAAGTCAAAATAGTATTAAACGCATAAAAGACCCTCAACTAAAAAGAGAAGCAAGATTACTATATGAAAAAGTCCAAAAACAAATAAAACCAATAAGAAATTCAATCCTAAGAAACCACTTAGGAGTTTTTGGAGCGACTATAGCTGCATTCATCGGAGCTACAATATTCGAAGCAAAATTATCAACAGATAGTTCTAAAATCGCTCGTTATCAAGCAAGAAAAGAATTAGATGATGCAAAATCTTTTGTAAATTATACTCCTGAACAAATTGAAGCTGCCAAAAAAGAACTAAAAGAACATCCTGAATTACTAAAAAAAGACAAAAAATCCAAATTAAAATCAGGAATGTTTAAATCAATATACAATATTTTTAAAGATAGAAGAGCATACCTAAAAGACAAATCAGCAAGAACAGACGATTCTCAAAAAGTTACTCGTCAATTGACTGCTGAAAAATTAAAACAAGCTAAAAAAGATCAAGAAGTGATTCAACGAACAGTAAGAATCATCAATAATGAAGCAGAAAAGAATTCTGAAAACATGGAAGTAGCTGCAAATGTAATTATTGGAACAACTCCTATACTTGGAGCCACTGTCGGTGCATTTACAGGTTGGGTACTTGAAAAAACAGGAGTACTAGATAAATTCATAGAACATACTGTAAAAAAATACGGTTCAGAAGAAACTGCAAGTCTGTTAAAAGAATTTAAACAAAGTAAAAAAACAGGTATGGCATACCATGCACAATGGGGAGAATTATTCAGCTCTTTAATGGATGGTAAAAAACAAGCTGTAGAAGAGACATTAGATACAACTGCGACAAAAATTAAAAGTTCTCGACCAAAAACAAACTTTAACGAAATTCTAAGTAAACTTACAGCTGGTTCTATGGCTCATAAATGGGGTAAAAAAGGAGTTCTAGGATTAATAGGTGGAACTGTTACCGGTTTTGCAGGCATTATTTTAGGCCTTAAATTACAAAAATCAGCAGCAAGAGCAGGTCGTTTCACTGCAAAAAGAGAATTGGAAAAAGACCCTACAAACTTTATTGGCTATACAGAAGAAGATTATAATGAAGTAAAAGATATAAAATCTAATAAGAAAAATCAAAATAAAATAAAAGAATATGCACTATTCATTCCAAATGTTATAAAACAATATTGGGCATATAACAAATATAAAAAGAATGAATACAAAGAAAAAGTAGCACTCAATGAAATTCTAAAAAAACAAGAAGTTACAGACGAACAAATGAGAGATGCCAAAAATCTACAACGAAAAGTATTCAATACATTTGAAAAAGTAGATGACAATTCTCAAGTATACTCTGAATCAATGGAAGCAGCAACAGATATCGCGCAACCATTCATTTGGTATGGTGGTATGGCCATGGCAGCATCTCCATTAATTTATACAGGAATCCAAGCTGCAAGAGGTAAAGTATCCCCTGCAAAACTTCTTGACAAAGTAACAAATAAATTAAGCTCTGCATCTAACATTATGCAGAAAAAATGGTTTAAAAAATATTTAGATGGAGTTTCAAAAAATATTACAAACCAAGTTAATAACGTAAACTTAAAAGAAACTCACTATGTCTATGCAAATGGAACAATGAATAAGTATAAAATTGACGTTAAACCTCTTGGTGCAATGCTAAAAGGTGTTGACTTACAAAAAGATCCAATTGTAGACGTAATTAAAAAGATAATTCTTAATACACAAAATGGTGCTAATTCAATAAGAAAAATGAGTAACGAAGAACAAATCACTTATCTATACACAATAAAGGATAATTTAGTAAAATTATCTGAAAACTCAGCCTTATTTGATAATGCAATAAATAAAAAAGACCTCAATAAGTTCTTTGATGTAATTATGCATGGCAGCTATATTGACCCTGATACAAATAAATACGTACGTGTTATAGATATTATGACTCCAGAACTAAGAGCTAACGTAATTGATATGTTCACAAATCCGAGATTACTTAATGAAGACCAAGCTTTTGACGTTCATAATATACTAGCTCACGCAGTTAGCCCTGAATTTGCAGGATATACTTATAAAATAGCACCAACTATTGCAGATACAATTGACATAATTAATTCAAAAGGATTTAAAGATGGTATAGCTAAATTGGAACAACAAATACAAGAAATATCCCAAAACAATCAAGGATATGTTCCGTTGAACCAAGACACAATAACTATGCTTCAAAAATTCTTGGGCAAAGAAGATTTCAACAAACTTCTAGGAGAGGCATCTTTGAAAAACATACAAGAATTTATGAGACAAAAACCGGGCATTGTTAATCCGAAAGAAGTTCCAACCTTTGCAGCAGTTGATTTATCTGAAGCTATGAATATTCTAAAAGCTGTAAGTAATAAAGTTCAAACAACTACAATAAAAGAAGCTGTTGGATTTATTCCTGAAAGATTAAGAAATCCAAAAAATATTCTTGCTCAAATGAAAAATCAAATACAAAATATGACTCCTGAAGAATTTGAAGAATTTGCTTTCAATACATTACATATCAAGAGCATGGATAAAGATACAATGCTAAAAATCATTCCACGCCTTGAAAAAATAATAGATAATGTACCAAAAGAACAATTAAATAAAATTTGTGATACTTTGGTCAAAGAATTTAACGAACATCCAGATGAAGTTGTTAAATTATTAATGAATGGCAATATCAAATCAATATTCTTTACACCTGAGTTGCAAAAAGCACTTACAATAGCAGGTATAAGTTGGACAGTATTCTCTGTACTAGTAACATATACAGTAGAAGCGATAATGGCAGATATGCAACTTAAAGCAGGCAGACTTGGTGTTATGAAAGCAATGGAGGGTTTGAAAGATCCTGCATACTACGCAAATATTGAACCTACAGAAACTGCACAAGTAAAACCTGAAGAACAAAAACAAATACAAAGTAACTCAGGGAATTTACTTGAAAGATATAAAAAAGTTTCATAATAACAAACTGTTATTCTTTACACTCCTGAATAGAAACTGATTCAATACCCTCAAGACTTTGAAACTTTTTATACATATTCTTAATCGGATCTTTGCCTCTTACATCAAGAACAACAGATATTTTAGTTAAATTTTCTGTCTGCTTATCAAATTTTTTAGAAATTTCAACCAACTCAGGGTAATGTTCTATTACGTAATCATATGCATCTTCTGCTTTTATCGTTTGAACACAAAGATTAACTTTCAACCTTTTCATAAGTTTTGTACTTGAAGGAAGAACATTCATTTCAAGCATTCTAACTGAAACAAGAACAATTATTGAAAAGATTGTTCCGATAATCGCAAGTCCATACATTCCAGCACCACAAGCCATCCCAATACTCGCAGAAATCCACAACGTAGCAGCAGTAGTCAGTCCAAATACCGTTGCCCCATGTCTTAGAACAGTACCACCACCGATAAAACCGATACCTGTAACCACTTGAGCTGCGACACGAGCAGTATCACGTGTTCCAAACTCATCACCGGTCACAGATACCATAGGGAATCCGTAAATAGAAATTATAGTAAATACACAAGCTCCAAGACAAACTAAAATATTTGTCCTTAAACCTGCATATTTATTTGTTATTTCTCTTTCTAAACCAATTGCGAAACCAAGCAATACAGCTGAAAGAACTCTAACTACAATTGAAATATCAAAAATCTCTGTTAATGTTTCCATTTCTTATCCTTAAAAAATCTCTCTTATGAATTATACCCAAAATTTATATCTTTATAAACAAAACTATCTTACTCGACTTTTGGGATCAAGTATATCTCTTATTGTATCACCTATTAAATTAAAAGCCAATACAGCTATAAAGATTAAAAAACCGGGAGTTAAAAGCCAAGGTCGATAAATTATATTTGTATATTCTTGAGCTTCTTTCAACATATTCCCCCAACTTGCATCTGGTTGTTGAATTCCAAGCCCTAAAAAACTTAAACCTGATTCAGACAAAATATAAGAAGGTACAGATAGAGTCATTGCAACAATTACAAAACTAGTTGTCTGAGGTAAAATATGTTTTACAATAATTCTCAACCTTGATGCACCTATTGATTTTGCAGCTTGAACGAATTCTTGATTCTTAACAGACAACACCATACCTCTTACGACTCTCGCAAAACCAGCCCAGCCAATAAGGGCCAATATTACAACTATAAGCATAAAACGCTGAACACTCGTCATACTAGAAGGTAATATTGAGGCTAAAATAATTAATAAATAAAAACTTGGAATAGACATTACAGCTTCAGCAAATCGCATCATCACCGCATCAACCTTACCACCAAAATATCCAGCAATACCACCATATAAAAGACCAATAGGAAATAGCACAAACAACGCAAGAAATCCTATTGTCATAGAAATTCTTCCACCAAACAAAAGTCTGGAAAAAACATCACGTCCATTTATATCAGTACCTAGTAAAAACAACCTACCATTATTATCAGTTGTAACCAAATGTCTATGCATTGGTATTAAACCTAAAAATTTATATGGCTGACCTTTTGCAAAAAACTTCAAATAATGTTTCTCATTTCTATCAAGTTTGTAGACAATACGCAATTCATCTTGATCAAATTCTCTTTGATAATTATATGTATAAGGTCTTGAAAATTTACCATTTTCATTAATAGTAAAAATTTTAGACGGAGGGACATAAGCCATCGTTCTATCAGAGAAATCTTTTGTATAAGGTGCAATAAAATCGGCAAAAAATAAAGCGAAATATATAAACACAAGAACAAATAAAGCAATTCTTGCAAATTTATCTTTCATCAACTGTTTGAAAATATCTCTTATCATGCCTGTTTCCCTCCATTATCTCTGATTCTCGGATCAGTAATAATCAATAAGATGTCCGCAATCAAATTCCCTACCACAAGCATAATAGCTCCCATCATCAAAGAAGCCATCACAAGATTTATATCAGAACGTAAAACTGCCTCCAAAATCAAACGTCCTAATCCAGGATATTGAAAAACATACTCAGTCAAAGCAGCACCACTTAATAGTCCTGCGAATTCAAATCCTAAAAGAGTAATCATAGGATTAACAGCATTTCTCAAAGCATGTTTAAATATCACTTTAAACTCACTTACTCCCTTTGCCCTAGCAAATTTTACATAATCACTGTCCAAAACATCAAGCAAATTACCTCTCATCTGTCTTTGTAACCCTGCAAGAGAAATTGTAAACAAAACAGTTACCGGCAATACTAAATGTTTTGTAATATCAAACACTTTTTCTGAAAAGCTCATCTCTAAAAAATTTGAACTGGTAAGTCCACCAATAGGAAACCAACCTGTCTTGACGGCAAATATCAACAACAACACAGCAAAGAAAAATGAAGGTATTGCCATCCCAATACTTGTCAATACGGTAAGCATTCTATCAAATGGAGTTTTCCATTTAACAGCAGCCATAATTCCCAAGGGAACACCTACTATCCAACTTAAAAATATTACTATTATCGTTAAAAGTAGAGTATTAGGAATTCTTTCTTTTAACTTTACAGCAACGCTCTCACCATTCGAAGTAATACCTAAATCTCCCTTAACAAAAGACTTTGCCCATTTTCCATACTGAACAATAATAGGTTTATCAAGTCCCAATCGTTCAGTTTCTCTTTGCAGAGTTTCTTTTGAGACAGAAGGATTTAACTTTAGTTCAGCTAAAGGATCCACAGGAGAAAGTCGTATTATAAAAAAGCTTATCAACGAAACGATAAACAACAAAGGAATAGTCTGTAATATTCTTTTTAAAATATAAATAAACAGTTTCATCAGTTGTCATCTCCTATAAAAATTTCCTCGATATTATGAGTCACTCCGCCTAATGAAGAAGGGAATATGTTCTTAAACTTATTTCTAATTGCTACAATCCTAATTGGAGAATATATATATATGAAAGGTTTTTGTTCATATACAATTTTTTGATACTCATCGTAGAATTTTTTACGCTCCTCAAAATTAACTGCCAAAGCTCCCTGTTCATATAAATAATCAATTCTCTTTTCCCACGGCAAACGTTTGCTATTCATATCTTTTTCAAGCCTTTGGTTAAACATATGCAAAGTCCCGTTAGACATCCAAACATTCTTGCCTCCGTTAGGTTCCAAAGGAGAACCTGTAAGTCCCATTATCACCATATCCCAATCAAGAGTACTTACAAGTTTATTTACCAAAGAATTAAACTCAATAGGTTTAAAATTAACCTTCATACCCAAATCCTCAAGATCTTGTTTAACCATAACACCTATTGCTTCTCTCTCAGTATTACCTGCATTTGTATAAAGATCAAACTCCACATGATTCCCGAAACGATCTTTTAAATGTCCTTTCTTATCCCAGTAAAAACCTGACTTTCTAAGTAATTCTTTTGCTTTATTAATATCTCTATTGTATGGTTTTAAATCCTTGTTTAAAAAGATTGAATTTAAGCTTTCAGGAGTAAATAAAGGTTCGCCCAAGCCATTTGCAATATTCAAAACCATATTTTTTCTATCTATAGCATAATCGCATGCTCTCCTAAAGTTTACATCACCAAACCATAATTGTTTTTTAGGATCAACATAAAATTTACCATTACTATCTTTTCTATCATTCAAATTCATTGAAAGATACATTGTACCGGTATCCGGTCCAATATTATAAACAGTAAAGTCAGAATGCTTCTCCATCTCCTTAAATCTTGCAACATTTGCTCCCTGCAAACTAATTACATCAAGCTCTCCACCTTCAAACTTTAAAACCTCATTATTTACATCACCAACAATCAAATATACAAGTCTATCTAAATAAGGAAGTTTTTCCTCTTTTTTATTAATCTCATAATAATTAGGATTTCTACCATATACAACACGCTGAGCAGGCACATACTCTTTTAACCTAAAAGCTCCGGATGTAACTAAATCTTTTGGGTTTATATTTGTAGATTGAAAAGTATCAAAATATGCCTTACCCTTCTTTACAGCAGGTAAAAATACATGTTTCGGAGCTATTGGAGATGCAAGCATTCGCAAAAAAGGAGCAAAAGGTTGTGGAGTAACAAATTCTACAGTATAATCATCAATTTTATATACCTTAGGTAACTCGCCATTAATAATTATTGAATCTCTTATTGAAGTATTTCCAAATCCCGCTAGAATAATATCTTTCCAAGTAAATACAACGTCATCTGCAGTAATCAATTTTCCATCAGACCATTTTATCCCCTTACGCAGATGTACAATATAACGACAACCATCAACCTCAAAAGATTTTGCAAGTTTTGGCACAACCTCACCGGTAATCGGCTGAGTAGTCACAAGTCCATCATACATAATTTCAGACATCATAGAAGATATATTATCTTTTGTATTAAATGGATTAAAAGTCTTAGGTCCTTCTCCAATAGTTGATAGAACCATAACTCCACCAAAATTACCAACAGGATTTTCAGACATCAAATAATCTATACCACCTAAGCTATAATTCTCAGGCTGCTTGTAATTATTTGCTATAACATCTGCCTTAGGTCTAAGTTTAGGTTTTTCTAGCTCAACAGTATCTCTTCTTATGCATGCCTTCCCCAATAGCACTATGGCGATAAAAACAACTAAAACACTAATTATTCTTCTTCTCATACACTAAAGTGTATCATGAAAAATAAAATTGTTTATAGCCGACCTCGGTTAGATAGAAGATAAAAATTCAATAGAACGTTTTGTATACAATTCAGCCTTAAGCTTTTTGTTCTTACGTTCTTTTTTAGGTAATTCTAAAGGAGTTAAAATACCCCAATTTGAATTAATTGGCTGAAATTTATCATGATTTTCATCTGTAATATAATTAGTCAAAGCACCTAACATAGTTTCTTTTGGTAAAACAATTAATTGCTCTCCATTCAAATATTTTGCCATATTTATACCAGCTAACAATCCTGATGCAATAGATTCAGTATAGCCCTCAGTTCCTGTTAATTGACCTGCAAAGAATAAATCAGGACGTTTTCTAGTCTGCAAAGATGCATTAAGGATTCTTGGACTGTTGATAAAAGTATTTCTGTGCATAACTCCATAACGTACAATATTTACATCTTCTAATCCAGGAATAGATTGCAATAATTCTTTTTGAGCACCCCATTTTAAATTAGTTTGAAAACCTACAAGATTATACAAAGTCTTAGCGGAGTTATCCTGACGCAACTGCACAACGGCATAATTTTCCTCACCTGTTCTTTTATCAACCAATCCAACAGGCTTCATAGGCCCAAAACGCAATGTATCAAACCCTCTTGAAGCTAATACTTCAATAGGCAAACAACTCTCAAAAAATTTAGCCTCTTTTTCAAACTCTTTTAATTCAATCTTAGGAGCATTAATTAATATGTCATAAAACTTCTCATATTGCTCTTTATTCATAGGACAATTAATATATGAAGCTTCCCCTTTGTCATACCTACTTGCATAAAAAGCAATATCAAAATTAATACTATCTTTCTCAACAATCGGAGCAATAGCATCGAAAAAATGTAAATGCTCACTTTCTGTAAACTCTTTAATCGAATCAGACAACGCATCACTCGTCAGAGGTCCTGATGCCATAATTGTAGGCCCTTGAGGGATAAAAGTAACTTCTTCTCTTACTACGTTTATAAACTCATTTTCTTCAATTTTTTTAGTCACAGTAGAAGAAAACAACTCTCTATCTATTGCAAGAGCTCCTCCTGCCGGAACTTTACACTCATAAGCAATCTTAATTAACTCCCCACCCAAAAGTTCCATCTCTTTTTTCAGCAATCCTGAAGCGTTTGAACAATCAGCAGATCCAAGGCTATTAGAGCAAACAAACTCCGCAAACTTTCCTGTTTTATGAGCACCGGTAGACTTTACAGGACGCATTTCGAATAAATTAACTTTTATTCCTCTTTTAGCAAGTTGCAAAGCTGCTTCTGCCCCTGCTAAACCTGCTCCAATTACATTTACTTCCATAAAAACAGATTATATCAGACATAAAAAACTGTCAATTTTAAGCAGTTTTTTTTCTTATAATAAAGTTTATTACAAAAACGTAAAGATTTTATTACTAATGTAGTAAATTACTTGTAAAAAATATTCGGATTAAGTATAATAAATACACTTATTGTTTAATTTTTGTAAAAAAAAGTTAACTTACCCAAAAAAAATAGCAATAAATAAACCTTACGGTTTTTTAAATAAGAGTGTAGATATATAGTTATTAGTGAAAAGTAGGGATATGTCAGTAAAACCAGTTAATTCATCTTTGCAGCATGCAAAAAATCAACAATTAAAAGAACGAAATCAAAACAGTTTCAAAAACAACAATAATCCGTCTTTCAAGGGCTTTAACCCTGTAGTAACGGTCATGGATGCAATCGACAAAGGAGGATTCGCAGCGTCATTCATTGCACAAGATGGTATTGGCATGGTAGCTCCGCGTATCTATGAAGGTCTTAATCGTAACAGAAAAAAAGATGAAAATGG
>CASECH010000030.1 GCA_949286405.1 uncultured bacterium | reverse complement strand
ATCGAGATGGAAATCGTTACAAAAACACAAACTTATAAAATATTTAAAGAACTTGTTGTAAGAAGACTAATGACCAAAGATGGCAAAGCTCTACCTAGTGCAAATGTTGTTTTTGAAAACAATTTTGATGAATATGGAAATCTATCAACCATAAAAGCATACGGTGGCGGATTCGGACATGGAGTAGGCCTTAGTCAATATGGTGCAGGATTTATGGGTAGTGAACTACACAAATCATATGATAAAATACTTCAACACTACTACTCAGGAATAACACTTGCAACAAAACCTGTTATTATATCTGATAACAGTGCTCAAAAAATGATTACTCAAAATTTTTATACAAAAGATAAATATGCAAACGTAATTATTGATAATAAATTTCAAGCTCCTAAAATTACTATTGATGTAAACGGGAAATTCTATACATACGAACTTCCTACAAACATTTTAGGGTCACGACTTACAAACATTGATATTTCAAAACACATAAAAAGCGGAAGAAACACCGTAAGATTTATTTATCCGGAAGAAAACGGAAACAACAAGGCAATAAGGCTCTATATAGAGCTTGTAAAACGTAATAATGATGATTATATATGGTAATTAATTGGCAGGGATATGGAAAATCAGACAAAAGTAAATAATAGCGATGCAAAAACAAGTGTGCTCAAAGCTGCTTGGATAATTGCAGTAGTAACAATTGTAAGTAAGTTAATCGGCTTTATAAGAGATATTGTAATAGCAAACTATTATGGAGCCTCAATGGTATCTGATGCATATTATTATGCTTATCAAATACCTTCACTTTCACTAATTCTACTTGGTGGAGTTGGAGGCCCTTTCCATAGTGCGACAGTCGCTATTTTTTCTAAATTAATTCCTAATTTACAGGAAAAGCCTTCTGAGGAAGTAAATAAACTTTATTCAACATTTATGACAGCTACATCAATATTTTTCATAATATTATCTGTTATTATGTTTGTTTTTCCTCGCCAAATCATGGGACTAATTATTTCAAGCGGCTCAGCTGAAATGATAAATCTTGCTGCAATGCATCTTAAAATAATGACTCCGTTACTTATTATTGGCGGAATTGTCGGAATTTATTATGGAATTTTGATTATTTACAAACAATTTATGCTGCCAAATTTATCACCAATCATTATGAGCGCAGCAATTATTGGCGTGTGTGTTGCAGTTCCTGATGATCAAAAGGGCTATGCTCTTGCATGGGCAACAACTATTGGTGCAATATTGCAACTTGTAATTCAATACCCAAATGTTAAAAAACTCGGATTCAAATGGCGTCCTAATTTCGAATTTACAAACAACAAGCATTTTCATGAAATATGTGAGCTACTCTTCCCTGCAGTGTTAAGTTCTACTGTAGGACAAATACATATTTATGTTGATATGTTTTTCACATCATCTATTTCTGAAGGAGCTTGGACTGCTATAGGATATGCAAACAGAGTTTTCCAGTTCCCTGTTGGAATTCTTGTAACTGCTTTTTTGGTACCGCTATTCCCGATATTCGCAAGACTTGTTGCTGAAAAGGATATGGATGGTATAAGAAGATATTTTAATAAAGGTGTTGGAGTTCTATTTTTCGCAGCATTACCTATTATCATAGGGATTTTAACTGTTGGTATGGATGCTGTGAGATTAATTTTTGAACGTGGAGCATTTGATTCTCAGGCAACATTTATGGTAACTGAAGCTTTATGGTTCCTTTCAGTATCAATATTGCCATATGTATTCAGGGATTCTATCACAAGAGTATATTACTCATTTAATGACTCTGCAACTCCATTTACAGTCGCATTTTCATCTATTGTTCTAAAATACCTGCTAAACGTTATTTTCATAAGTAAAATGCATATGGGTATCGGAGGAATTACACTATCAACATCATTAGTAACTTTATTCAATGCGTGTGTATTGGGAATATTAATTTCGAAAAAGCTCAAAATGAATTATAAAGAATTATTTATAAATCTTGGTAAAATGATTATTGCCGGAATTATAACTTTTGGACTTTGTCTTGTAACAGGACTTGGATTTGATAACTACATACATCTTCCAAAAGTTTTGTTTGCAATAAGTAAAATCTCTACCGTTGGAATAATTTGTCTTGTTGTATATACAGCACTTAATTTACTATTCAAAATGGAGTATGCAACAGAACTAGCAGAAAGATTAGTTAACAAAATAAAAAAATAAGAATTACTCTGAATATAATTATAGGAAATTCAAAATGAAATAAAAAAGTGAATAGCATTTTAGTCTATTCAATAAGAGGAAAATATATGATTATTAAGAATGCTGATAAAATTAAAGAAGTACTTGAAAATGATGGCGTAATTGCATATGTAACAGATACTGTATGGGGACTTGGTTGTTTACCGACATCTGAGAAAGCTGTAAAAAAAATATATGAAATAAAAAAACGAGAAGCTCAAAAACCTTTAATTTTGATGTCTAACGAAACATATAATCTTCTTGAATATGTTAAACCTATACCAAAAATCGGATGTCGCTTAATAAAAAAATATTTCCCCGGAGCACTTACACTTGTTGTAGAAAAAAGTGATAAAACCCCTTATTTTATGACATCTAATATGGATACAGTTGGAATAAGAGTTCCTGATAACGATGTTTTTAAAGAAATATGTGAAATAGCACCAGGTCATGTTCTAGCAACAACTAGTGCAAATTTATCACACCAACCATCAGCTAAAACTTATGAACAAGCTTTAGAAAATATGCAAAGTCTTGCAGATTTAATAATACCTGATTACGGATATACCTGTAAAGGGCTTGAATCAACTGTTTGCGGAGTATTTGGCGATGAATTAAAAATCTTTCGTCAAGGAGCAATCACAATTGAATTATAGAGCATTTTCAACTCTATAAACTGTTTCATCAAATTTGCAACATATCTAAACTAACTTAGCATATTATTATTAACTTATGATACTAGATTAGATCCGCTGCTCGATACGAACTTCTTACTAAGGGGCCAATTTGATAATGTAATATGCCAATTTTTTCAGCTAATTTCTCTAGTTCATTAAACTCCTCTAAAGTATAATACTTAGATACTTCCAAATGTTTTTTAGACGGTTGAATATACTGTCCAATAGTCAAAATATCACAACCAACATTTTTCAAATCAACAAGTGTCTGTTCTATATCTTCAAATGTTTCACCTAAACCAACCATCAAACCTGATTTTGTAATAATATCACTATTATCTTTAATATATTTCAAGACTTCTAATGAACAATCATAATCACCTTGAGGGCGAGCTGTTTTAAACACATTTCTTACTGTTTCAATGTTATGATTAAAAACATTCGGATAAGCTTTTATAATAATATCTAAAGAATCTTTATTCCCTTTAAAATCAGGAGTTAGAATTTCTATTTTTACGTCAGGAGAAAGCTTTCTAATTTCATAAATACAATTTGCAAAATGGCTAGCTCCACCATCAGACAAATCATCTCTTGTAACTGATGTGATTACAGAATATTTTAGTCCTAAATCTTTTACAGCTTTTGCGATATGCATTGGCTCTTCCAAATCCAGTGGAACAGGTCTTTCACAAGAAATATTACAATATCTGCAATTTCTCGTACATACATTACCCATAATCAAAAATGTTGCTGTATTTTTGGTATAACACTCATTTTTATTAGGACAACGAGCATTTTCACATACAGTATTAAGACAATTTACTTTCAAAATTTTTCTTACATTCTTTGTCCTATCTGTATCTATAATAGGTCTTTTTAAATATTCCGGTAATCTTTTTTGCATAACACTATCATAATACCTAAATTTAATATGACAAATAGTAAATCAATAATGTATAGTAATTGTTATTTTATCAATTTTTCTATACCTAACGAACATGTAAAAATACTAACAAAAATATTGATTTTTGATACTTTAACAGCTATAATGGGAATAAGTACTTAGAATAAAAGGAGATGTTAAATATGAAAAAATTTCTTTTAATTTTATGTTTGCTAACTTTTGCAAATTGCGTATATGCAGCACAAAATAGTGATATGAATTTTGAAGAAGATTCTAATTCAAACTACATTCAATACTCACAAAGCGAAACTAATTATGTAGAAGAACAAGTTCCTGTAAGCTCTAAACAAAAAAAAGAAAGAAAAGTTCGAGTAGGTAACCCTTCTCGTGCTAATTCACCTAACTCTTATTACAATTTTGGAACAACTAGCGGCTTTAAAGGTAAATTTTAGAACCTAAATAAGCATTCAAAAATTCCTTCAGAATATGTAGGGTGAGCAAAACAAACTTCCTTTAGTTTGTCAACGCTTACCCTACTTTGCATTGCAATTGCAACCTGCTGAATCAAAGAGGATGCTTCTTTTGATACTATATGAGCACCAACAATATATCCATCACAAGACAAAAGCTTTATAAATCCATCAGTCGAATTGTCACAATGAGATTTACCCAAAGCAGAAATAAGAAGTGTAGACTTTTTATAACTACCTTCCTCCAAATCTTGTTCACGTTTACCTATCCATGCGATTTCAGGATTTCCGTACACTACTGATGGCACTAAATCTGTTTCAAATTTAACACCACATATCTTATCTATAGCTTGTTTTATAGCATAATGTGCAAGTTGAATCTCTCCACAAACATCTCCAAGATAAGTCATTCCATCAATCTTGTCTTTCTCATTTGAAACTCTTCCAATAGCCAGCAATACACATTCAGGGTTAATAACTTCACCTGAAGACAAGTAAAGACTCTTATTTTCAACTTTTTCAACAGAATTCAAAAGATACATTTTTATTTTTTTTGCCTTAAAAATTCTTTCTATCCTTTTTGAAACCTCAACATCTGCAATAGGCAAAAGATGTTCAGCAGCTTCAATAATAGTAACTTCTGCACCAAAAGCTGAAAAAATTCTCGCCCACTCAATACCGATAGCACCGGAACCTATTATCGCAATACTTTTTGGGAGGTTAGAAAGTTTTAAAATATCATCAGAACTTAAAATAAACTCATGATCAAAACGTAAAGCAGGTAATTCTCTAGGAGAAGAACCTACGGCCATAATGACTTTGTCGCATTCATAAACTTCACCATCTGCGATAACACCCGAAATTTTTCCGTCTTTAGTATTAGGCTCAGCCTGAGCATATACGACCTTTATTCCTGAATTTTTTATCGTTAACTCAAGAGCTTTTCTAACTTTTTCAACAACTTTATCTTTATATTCAATAACTTTTAAATAATCAACAGAGATATCATCCCCAACAGAAATACCTAAATTTTCTGCACATTTCAAATCTTCAAAAACTTCTGCTGAATGAAGAATTGCTTTTGTTGGAATACAACCTCGATTAAGGCAAACCCCTCCGAGTTTGTCTTTTTCAAATAATACAACACTCATCCCCTTCGCTTTGGCATTTAATGCAGCAGTATATCCGGCAGGACCTCCGCCTATAACTCCTAAATCATATTTTTCTGTCATTTTAACCCTCTACCTATCGTGTATATACTCTTGGCAAACGAACTTTTAACCTACAAGTCAACTCATAATTAATTGTTCCAACAATCTTAGCCCATTCATCAATTGTATTTTCTTCATCTAACATAGTAATAACATCACCCAAAGAAGCATCAACTCCAGTAATATCAAACATCATTTGATCCATTGTTATGTTTCCAACCTGAGGAACTCTTTGACCGTTTAATATCCCTAATATTTTGTTAGACAAAGCTCTTGGAACACCATCTGCATAGCCTAAAGGTACAGTAGCTATTTTTCGTGTTCCACTTGCTACAAATGTGTGACCATAACTAACACCTTCACCATCTTTTGCACTATGAATATTTACAATCCTTGCCTTCAAAGACAACAAAGGTTTTAAATCAGGCTTTCTAACCATATTATTTACAATACGATTACTTTCATCGGAGTTATCAAATTCTTTTTTAATTTCATTATTATCTGGCAAATCCGGATACAATCCATATAATGCTATACCTGCACGACGCATATTGGAATTTGGGACATCATAGCACATAGCTCCTGCAGTATTTAAAATATGCAACAAAAGCCCTTCTGTACTAATTTTAGAAATAACAGAATTCCATCTATCTATTTGAATTTGTGTTTTTTCTATCACTTCTGCATTAGCAAGGTGAGTAAATACTCCTCGAAAATCCAAATAATCTGCTTCACGAACTTTTTTTATAAATTCTACGGCCTCATCACAAGAAACACCTATTCTATTCATGCCAGTATCAAGCTTTACATGGGCCATTGGCTTTATACCTGTTCTTTCAAAAGTCTGTCTACAAGCCTCAAGATGTTCTTCAAGAAAAACAGAAATAGCAATATTTTCTTTTGCAGCACTTTCTACAGCCCAAACAGGAACTGCACCTAGCACGAGGATATCACTGTTTATTTTTGCCTGCCTCAAATCAAGTCCTTCATCAATCGAAGCAACTCCTAACATATCAGCACCTGAAGCTAAAAGAGTAGGAGCGAGCATTACCGCACCATGTCCATACGCATCAGCCTTTACTACTGCAAGCACTTTAACCCCTTTAGGAGTATTTTTTTTGATATTTTTCATATTAAAAGCTAAGTTTTCTAAATTAATTTCGACCCAGCTATCCCTGTGAATATTTACATTTGATTGTCTTACATTTTTCATAGCAAATTAAGTATAATACTAAATCAATTCCATATCAAGAATTATATAAACTTTAAATATTGAAATTCAAATTTAAAGTGTTAGTATACAATTGCTGGAAAAAACTATGAATAATTTAACCCCATTTCAAAAAAACTTCAAAAATCTTTGTATGAAACTCGGAAAAAACAATGATGCTGTATATGGAGCACTAACTATTGCCGCATCTAAAGGCATTTTACGCCCGACATTTACAATGATGGATAAAAAACAAGAAAAAAAATCAAGAACATATACAGCATTTAGAGAAGGTCTTACCGGAGTTGTTGCCTTTGGTTCATACTTAATTACAAACACAGGAGTAAATAAACTTGCACATCATATTGCAAAAAAGACAAATAAATTAGATAAATTACCTCAGCTAAAATCAACTCTTTCACTAATTAGTGTAAGTTTAACTGCACTTTTTATAATCCCTGGGATATGTAACTATGCAACAAAGCCTCTATTAGATAAATTTCAAAAGAAAAATTTGAAAAGGCACGAATCAATACAAAAACCAAAAACAAACCCAACTTTTACAAATCTGCAATACAATAGGATTTATAACAACTTTAACTCAGGATTGAGAATAGGAGGTGGACTATGATAGATAAAATAGCTACTATTCTTACCAATCCTAAGTTTGCAAATTTTGCAATGAACACAAAATATACGGTAACAACCGAGTCAATATTCAAAGCAACGGGTCGTCCTGCAGCAATTATGATGGATAAAAATGTCGACAAAGACACAAGAAAATATGCTGCAACCAAAGAAGGACTATACCAACTTCTTTGTTTAGGCATTTATCTGACAATGATTCCACTATTTTTCAAAAGATATGGATTTAAACTTGCTCAAAAAATTCTAAAAGGTGATAAAGATTTGCCAATGTTTAAAGATGCTAATGAATATCTTGCCTATGCTAAACTTGCAGGGTTACCGAAAAATGAGCGTAAAAACAATAAACTACTACAAAAAATATCAGATAATTTAAAGATTTCACAAAATGACACAGCGACTTTAAAACAAAAATTACTTAGTGAAGAAAAACCTCCTGAATTTCCTGTTGCAAAAGGAGCTTTGGAATTAAGTAATCTTGTCGGTACAGTAATCGGTCTTGCTTGGATTGCTTCTGAACTAAGCAATCACATACTTCATCCGATTATGAAATGTTTAGGATTTGAAAAATCTCAAAATAATAATAAAATTGATACAAAAGCGTAAATAAATAGGAAGGTAAAAATGAGCGTATTTGAAGCAGGAATGATGGTTTGTTTCGGAATTAGCTGGCCTGTAGCAGCCTTAAAAACTTATAAATGTAAATGTGTACATGGAAAAAGTATTCATTTTTCTATGTTAATACTACTTGGCTACATATGCGGTATTGCACACAAAGTATTGGATAATATGGACTGGGTATTTTGGCTGTATATCTTAAATACATTCTTCTTGATGGTAGATATGTACCTGTATTGGCTATACAAAGACAACAAAGCTCCTATATCAGATAAAAAAAATGAAATAGAAATTAACCAAGAAGTTGAAATCGATTAAATTTATTTGTAATATAATAAAATTATGGATAGAAAAGAATTTATTAGTGCAAAACGTATCGTTTTCAAATTGGGAACAAATATTTTAAGAGGTGATGATGGTTATGTATCATTACCGAGAGTTTTTTCATTTATCGAAGACCTTTCTCATCTTGCAAGACAAGGCAAAGAGGTAATTGTAATAACTTCAGGAGCTGTAGGGCTTGGGAAAAAGCGTCTTGGTCTTGACAGTACTGAAGGTGTAGCTCTAAAACAAGCCTGCGCAGCTATTGGGCAAGGGAAATTAATGTCAATTTACGAAACAGGTTTTGATACATATGGGCTTGTTGCATCACAAATTCTACTTACAGAAGATGATTTTTCTGTAAGACAACGATATTTGAGCTTGAGAACAACTCTAAATAAATTACTTGAACTTGGTGTCGTACCTATCATAAACCAAAACGATACCGTATCTACAGTTGAAGTACACCCTCAGTTTGAGCATATGCAAGTATGTTTTTCTGATAACGACAAACTTTCAGCACTTGTAGCGAGTGAATTGGAT
>CASECH010000029.1 GCA_949286405.1 uncultured bacterium | reverse complement strand
GAAAAATCCCATATCACACCGTCAGTTGTAGCAAATTTTTTGGAATTACTTTCAATTTCTCTTGATACATTGAGTTTTGATGCAAAAAGTTTTTGAAATTTTGTTTCCCCGCCAAAAGTCTCTCCTTCATATACAACGTCGTCTTCTAAATCAAAACCATATGCACAAGCATTAGTCCCTTTTATACATTCGTCTGTCATATCTGCGTATAAGTATGTATTGTTAATAAGACTATTTACAATATTTTCTGTAGTATAATATGTCTTTTTTATCATCATCTTATTTTTGTTTGGTCGTGTCTTCATAATTGCAGGAGTTACAACTGCTACAATAGTTCCAACAACAGCTAATGCAACCATTAGTTCTGCAAGAGTAAATGCTATAAATTTTTTCATCTTACGTCCTTCCATATATCAAACTCCATAACAGCTCTAAATTCTATATAATCATGATAACATGTTAAGCTGTTTTTTTCAACATAAAGTTGGATATAATTTGTTGGTTATAACTAATATTTTTTAATGTTAAATAGTATGTAAATATTTATTAACATAGTAGCAAAATAATTTATTTAGATGAGTTAAAATATCATTCAATCGTCTATCATGAACACAGGAAAGAATAAAGAGGTCTATTTTAGCTTTCCGTACGATTGGTAAATAACACTGAGGTTAGTAAAATATGGTCGATAACAGGTCAGCAGGTTTTTTCGGAATTGGCGGCTCTTTTAATTTTAAAAGTGGCGATATTTCCGGTACTGCAGCTAAAACTCAAGATGATAAAATGGGACAGGGTGGAGAATATTTTGCACAAGGACGTCATCAAGAAGATGAAGAAGAAAATGACAGTGCAAAATATACGGATCGTAGTGCGGTATTAAGAGCTACTTTGAATTCTTTAGCTATGATGAATGTGGCTAATGTTATTAATGCTAAGAAAAAGGCTCTTGAACAGCAAAATCAAAATAAACGTGAACAAAATCAAAAGCAGCAAAATTCTGATGATGCTAAAGATAGACGAGAAAAAGCTGAAGCTGATTTGGAAGAAGAATTTTATAATCTTACAAGAGAAAAGGAACAGGATAAATAAAATTATTTATTAAAATACTGTGTTAAAAATATTTTTTGTATTATCTTCAGATTTTTGGTCTTTTTTTACGAACAATAATTCCCCTTTATAAGAAGGATTTGAGCCATGTTTGTCTTTGCTTGAAGCCAAGCTAATGATGCTATTAAATTTTGCTCCGTTTTCAGTTCTTTGTACTTGTCCTTGAGATTCGTTTAATGCTACGGTGATTTTACCTTCAACATTTTTTTGAACGTTTTGTGCAGCTTGTGTATTCAAATATTTTATAGAATTTAAGACTTCTTGATTAAGTTGGATATTTAATCCTGAATTGTTTAGTGAAATTTGACGTTGAGTTTGAGTATCAACTCTTCCGCTGTATAGGTCAATACCAATGTTTTGAGTTTTTAATACAGTACTGAAAGAACTGCTGGAAGTATTATACTGGCTGTTTTTTGCAGCAGCACGTTTTAAAATTTCTTGAGAAACTTCTTTTAAAACGCTTCTGTCGATTCCTGTATTAAATGTTTGGTTGTAAACATTAAGTGCCATTAGTATATCCCTTTTTTTGATTTCCCTTATACTTTTTTTATCGGCTATTTGGGTGTTTAACTTTAATATTTGAACAAAGTGTTGTTACAATTCTTAATGAAATAGATAAATAAAAGCAATTTTTATTAAATTATATACTTTATATATATATGAGTATAAAATTGGTGAGAATACTATGAATTTAGATAGGATAAATTATGCATTGAGTAATGTTAACGCTGTTTTAGGAAGCAGCTTGACATATCAACAGCGACTGCAAAACGGAGAGGATGTTGGAGCCTCTACTACTGAGTTTGGTATGAATATTTTATCCGGAGCTATGAGAAATGCTGTTGCTAAGGATATTCGCCAAACAACAGGCAGTAATCTTGGTTATTTGGTAAATAACATGGCAGGATATGGAACTGCTGAGGCAAATTATAAAGGTACTGCTGGTCTGATGGCAACATCATTATTTACCTCTGCGATGTCGCCTTGGGGTTACGGATGTGGCGGAATTTTTGGTGGCCCGTCAATTTTTGGCGGTTGCGGATGTAATTATAATCCGTTTTTGTCAGGTCCTGTTATGCCAATGCCTTACTTTGGAGGTTTTAGTTACTTTGGTGGCGGGGGATTCTATTGTTAGAATTTACTGTTAAAGATTTTTTAGTTTTATAGAAACATCATCAAGAATATTTTTGGTGGTGTTTTTATTTAGCAATACTTGTTGTACAGCGGTATTTATTATTGTATTAACTTCTTTTTGATTTCTTTCTGATTTTAGTGCAGGATGTACGTGTTTTAGTTGTTGAGCACTAATTACTCTAGCTTTAGCTATGAGATCATCTTTAGGATACTGTGTATAGAATTCATTTTGCAATGCTTTTTCATTTGTCGCGATAATATTTGTTAGCTTAGCCATCTCAAGTTGATTTTTTTCATTAGTTAAAAACAGAGCAAATTTAAGAGCTTGTTCTTTGTGTTTTGCTCGTTGAGGGATTACAAAGTTCATTAATGAAAAATCATTTTGTTCGAGTTTTCCAACTATTTGAGGTGCTACATCTGTTTTTTGATAAGTTGATGGAGCATTTTCTTTAATCATTGTAAGGAAATTAGCTCCTGCTTGGAAAAATACAATTTTTTCTGCCATATATTTTTCAAGTGCTTCTCTATGAGTTTGTGTAATTGATTCTTTTGGGATAAGGTCTTTTGCGTATAAATTTTTAAAGTAGTCAAATACATAAATTGATTCGTCTGAGTTAATGTTTTCTGAAGTTACACCATACTTATTTAAAATTCTAAGCATTGTGTCATTTTCAGTGATGTTAGGAAGCATCGTGTATGCTCCGGTTGTACGGACTTGTGGTGCAATTTTCGCTAATTCATCATATGTTTTTGGAACTTCGATATTTGCTTTTTTAGTTAAATCCTTATTGTAAATGGTTACTGCAGATGTTGCATACCAAGGTAGAGAATATAATTTGTTATTGTACTTTAAAGTTTCAAGAATTTCCTGATTAAAATCGTTTGTGTATTTGGTATCGATTTCATATAAAGCACCTCGTTGTGCTAGAAGTGCTGAGAAATCAGGGTTCAAGTTAATTAAATCCGGTGGAGTGTCACTTAGTACAGAAGCGAGAGTTCTTTTTTCTCCTTCTGAAAAAGGTACATCTATCCATTTTATTTTTATATCAGGGTTTTCTTGTTCAAATTTTTTTATTACCCCATTTATGTAAGGAGCGAAATCGTTCATTTGAAGAGTCCAAAAAACTACTTCATTGTTTTCAGAAGTATTGTTCTTTTTGGAAATATTCCAAAAACTAAATATACAACATAGAATTATTAATGTAATAAGAAGAAATTTTTTCATTAAACCCTGCACTCCTATACTAACTTTATAAAGATTTACGTAACTAATCAGTACGTAAATTTATGCTACAATTATACTATGAATAATCTTTTTACGGAACTCGAAAATCAAAATAAACAAATTCCTCTTGCGGAAACTCTTAGGCCCAAAACTTTGGAAGAATTTTTAGGCCAAAGTAATGTAATTTCAGGAAACAGCCCTTTATTAAATCTGTTAAAGACAAATAGATTGTTTTCACTTATTCTATGGGGAACGCCAGGTTGTGGAAAGACTACTTTAGCAAGACTAATTGCTACAAAAACTCAGGCTCAGTTCATAGAAATTTCTGCTGTTACATCTGGTGTAAAAGATATTAAAGATGCGGTGGAAGCTGCAAAAAATGCACTAAGAAGCGGACAAAAGACGATTTTATTTATTGATGAAATTCATAGATATTCCAAAACTCAACAGGATGCACTTTTGCCGCATTTGGAGAACGGAACATTATTTTTGATAGGTTCAACAACAGAAAATCCCTCTTTTCAGGTTGTTCCTGCTCTGTTATCAAGAGTTCAAGTTATAAGGCTAAATTCTATTGATGATAGAAGTATGAGAGAGATTATTAAAAAAGGATTTTCATATCTGGCAAAACACTACTTGCCTATGGATTGCGAAAATGGAGCTATTGATTTTATTATAAATTTGGCTCGCGGAGATGCTAGATATGCTTTAAATGTTGTTGAAAATGCTTACTTTGCCTCTCCTTTGAAGGACAACAGACGAAATTTAACTGTTAATACAATAGAGGAAATTTGTCAAAAACGTAATACAAGATACTCTCAACAAGAGCATTATGATTGTGCTTCAGCGTTCCAAAAAAGCCTACGTGGCAGCGATCCTGATGCCGCGATATATTATCTTGCCAAGATGATTGTTGCAGGAGAAGATCCTAGATTTATTGCAAGAAGATTGATTACCTGTGCTGCAGAAGATGTCGGTAATGCTGATCCTAATGCATTTAATTTAGCGGTGAATGCGTATAAAGCAGTTGAATTATTGGGGCTTCCTGAGGGACGAATACCTCTTGCTCAAGCTGTAATTTATGTTGCAAAAGCTCCAAAGTCTAATAAAACTGTCTGTGCTATTGATGCAGCTATTGCAGATATTGAAAGTGGTAAGGATTTTCCACCGCCAATGCATTTGCGTGATGCTCATTATAAAGATGCACAAAAATATGGTTTTGGTGTAGGTTATAAGTATTCTCACGATGCACCAGATGAGTATCAGCAATTTTTGCCCGACGAATTGGTCGGAAAAAGATATGTTTAATATTGCAAAGTATGATAAAATAAATTAAACTAAATATGTTGGAATGTAAAAAGGGAGGCATAATAATGTTAAAATTATACGAACAACTCGGGGGGGGGCGACTATCTAAGCTTATTTAGTGGAATTTTGCCTTCTTGTAAAAACAAGAAAAATCACAATAAATCAAGAAAAAATGGATTTACTTTAGCAGAAGTTCTGATTACTTTAGGAGTAATTGGAGTCGTTGCAGCACTCACTTTGCCATCAGTAATTCAGTCTTATCGAGAAAAGAGGACAGTAGAGCAAGTTGGAGTGGCATATAATTTGTTGATGCGTGCAGTGACTCAAATGATTGAAGATAAAGGCTCAACAATTGATCAATGGAGTGATGATCCTGCTGAACGTG
>CASECH010000028.1 GCA_949286405.1 uncultured bacterium | reverse complement strand
GGATTTACATTCTTTATGGGCTCAATTATTAGAAAATGTACATAGTGTGCCAGCAAGAACTTTATTGAAGCAATGGGCGACACCTTTATTAATTTCTTCTGATAATGTTATATTGACGATGAAAAATGAGGTTCTTTTAAAACAGTTTGTAGAAGGTAATAAACGCCAAATGCTTCAGTCAGCTGTTGATAATATGTTTGGTCAAAAGGATACTAAAATTGTTGTCCGTTTGCCTATGGCTGGTGATGATAAAATTGTTCAGGAGAGTGTATCTCTCCCAAAGTCTGATTCGGCTTCAGATAAAAAATCTGAAGCTAGTGCGAAGTCTGAAACTTTGACAAAACAAGAAACTACAATGCTTGCACTACAAGATCCTGTTGTTGCCGAAGAAGTAAGGCAAGAAATTGATAATGTTGTAGAAGAACAAAAATCTTCTATTAGCAAACCTCTTACTTCTCAGCATGCAGATAACGTCACTATGATTATTGATTTATTCGATGGTAAAGTTATTGACTAATTTATTCTATTTTTATAGATTGAAATTTGAACGCTTCTAAATTGTTTGAAAAATAATTTTTTGGAAGTCCTGCTTTTATTTTTAATTGTTTTAAGAACTCTTTTTTATTAGCTAATTGCTCCCAGACATCTGGTAAAAATACTCCTTGGTAGTTCCCGTCTCTTATTATCAGGCCATCTGTATATGGTTCTATTTTTTCGAGCAGTTCATCTTCTGTACAGAATTCTATGTGTTTTGGCTTTGAGAGTAATGAGACGGTTATCTGAATTTTATCAAATTCATCAAGAGTTAATTTTTTAAATCTTGGATCAGAAAAAGCTGCTGCATGTGCATTGTGTGTAATATCTCTAATTAGAGGACGATGTGCTATAATTGATCCAATACAACCTCTTAAGTTATTGTTTATTTTAAGTGTTACAAAAGAAGCACCTTGCTCATCAAATACACAAGGATATTCAAGTGGTGTAAAATCTCCTAGTTGAAGTCCTGATCTTATGCTATCTTTACATGTATTAATTATAAATTCTGAAAAATATTCTTTTATGTATTTGTCTGTCTCTCCTTCATAAAGAAACCAGCTACCGTAGCCAACTACTCTGGATGAATCTCCGGTTGTTTTTGCTGAATTAGTTAATCCAACTCTTATTAGTGAATAATTTTTCTTTTTGGCAAAATCTATAATTCCACAGATACCGACTGCTCCACATGCCTGTTCTATATCAAAATTTTGTGTAGAAATTTCTTCTATTTGCTTAGCTGTATAATTGTCTATTTTTATAGCTTCTCTTTCCGGATAAAAGTGGCTTAAGTCACTTGAAATTATAAATCCGTTGTTTTTATCCTTATAAAAATGAGATATAGTTTCAGATATATTGGTAAAGTTTTCACAGCCATATAATACAGGTATAATTTTTGCCTGAGGGAAAAGGTATTTTATGATTGGTAATTGAGTTTCTATTGAATGTTCTTTTTCAAATGCCATATTATTTATTTGACATTCACAAAAGTTTAGAAGTTCTTTGGCTAATAAAGTATTTGTTTCTATATTCCCTAAAGGTGTCTCCCATTCATCACAATCAGATAGTACACATCCATATATTCTTTCATAGTGAGATGGTGCAAAAATAAAAATATTTTTGATATTTTTATTTAAAAAACTATACCCTTTAAAAGCAAGCTCGCCTGAATATTTATATCCAGCGTGAGGTACAATTATAGCTCTTGAATTATATGTCGATTTTGGAACTTTGTATGATGATATTAGTTTTAGTATATCTTCCTTATTATTTGGATAAAAAGTCCCTGCTGCAGATGTATGTTTTATTTTAGTCATGCTACTTATTATACATGTTTTGTATTATTTTTCTATAGGATAGTATGTCAGTAAAATATCTTCTCCAAACCTGTCAATTTGGGTAATATGAAACTTATAGCTGTTGTTTATGTCAGTTATTTGTCTTGCATTGAAGCAAGAACGAGCTGTGTTATCTGAAGTTATTTTAGGTGCTATAAAGTGATATATTTTGTCTGCAAATTCTAATGCAGTTCCGTTAAATACACCACCACTTTCGATAAGTACGCTATATATTTTTAGATCATAAAGTTTTTTTAGTATAAAATCTAAATTCAATTTTTTATCTTTTATAGGAGTTGGAATAAATTTTATATTTTGATGAAGGGAAGGTATTTTATTTTCATCATGAAAAATGTAAATTTCTCCTGACTGGTATATTTTTGCATCAAGATCTGTTTTAAGTTCTCTATCAAGGATAATTTTTTTTCTATGTTCCATTGTCGGATTATCTGCAATTATTGTAGATGATGTCGTCATTATTGCATCATAGCGATTTCTAATCTTTTTTACTTCATTTCTTGCTTTTTCGGAAGTTATCCATTTAGAGGAACCGTTTGATGTCGCGATTTTTCCATCAAGGGTTGTAGCTGTCTTTATAGCGACAAATGTTTTGTGTTGTTGCATGTTTTTTATAAACACTTCGTTTAGTTTTTTACATTCATCTATTAGAATGTCTTCTATTACTTCAATACCTGCTGCTTGAAGTTTTTTTATCCCATTGCCTCCAACGATTGGATTTACATCTCTCATTCCAATTACAACTTTTTTTAAGCCTCTTTCTATAATTAAATCTGCACAGGGAGGAGTTTTCCCGAAATGAGAACAAGGTTCAAGATTAACTATCAAAGTCCCATCTTTTTCTTCTCCATTTGTAAGTTTTAAAAGAGCTTCTCTTTCAGCGTGATTTTCTCCATATTTTTTGTGAAAACCGTTTGATATTTCTTTTCCGTTTTTATCAAGTACAATGCATCCTACAAGCGGGTTTGGTGAAGTATTTCCTTCAGCCTGTTTTGCCAGAGTTATGCATTTTTTCATTAGTTCTTCATATTGCATGGTTGTATTTTACATTAAAATTTGTTATATTTAAACCCGTAGAAATTATAAGGAGAAAAATTATGGATTTAAAATATATCGGACATAGTGCATTTGAAATAAGAATGAAAGATAAATCAATACTAATTGATCCTTATGTTTCTATCAATCCAAAATATGATTGGAAAAAATCTAATATTGTAGATATTTTTGTTACTCATGCTCATGCTGATCATTTGGGAGAAGCTATTGAAATTTCTAAAGAGAAAGATGCCCCTATTACAGCAATAGTTGAGTTAGCTTCTTATTGCGAAAAACATGGATGCAAGACTCAAGGAATAAATTTTGGTGGGTGGATAAATTATGATTGGGGTAGAGCAGTTTTTGTGCCATCTTACCATACAAGTTCATTGCCTGACGGTTCTTATGCAGGCATGGCTGCGGGTATAATTTTTGATATTGAAGGAGTTAGAATTTATCATGCTGGTGATACAGCACTCACTTCAGAAATGAAAACAATAAAAGAATTATATAGCCCTAATATTGCATTATTGCCGATTGGTGGTTACTATACTATGGATGTAGAACATGCAGCTGTCGCTGCGAAATGGCTTGGTGTGCAAACTGTAATTCCTATGCATTATGATACATTCCCTACTATAAAAGCTGATTTGCAAAAATTTGCT
>CASECH010000027.1 GCA_949286405.1 uncultured bacterium | reverse complement strand
ATCTGTAAGAGATCTTAAAAAATATGCTAAAAACGGTATGTGTGATTTAGGAAATCTTATTGAAATTATGGCTTGCACAGGCGGATGCTTGGGCGGTAATTCTACTGTTAACGCATTTAAACCTGCTTTAAAACAAGTTACAGGCTATGTAAACGAAAGCAAGTCAATTAAAGACCAAGTATAAGTACAATATACACAATAATTATAAACGAGCTCTAAAATCAGAGCTCGTTTATTTCTATAAATCACCCCAAGGGTAATCATCTTTAATTTCCCAACCGTTTTGCATAATCACATAAGCACATCCCCAACCTATCCAATTTTCAAAGCCATTCGGATTACTTAATGTTCTTGTACAAGGTTTCATTCCATATAAATCATCTCTTACAGGGATTAATCCTTCTTGTTTATTAATTCTGTATATAAAAGCATCCCTCCCAGCTCTATTTGGACCTTTTACTCCATTTACATCCAGTTGAATCTCCATCTGAGAATCGCTAGGATCAGCTCTAATAGTTAACCCAATACCATTATTGAGTATTACAGAATATGCATCACCATGTGTAAATATCTTGCTACAAGCCCCTTTTCTTGGTTCGGTATGTTTTATACCGCAATAGTGTCCAACCTGCACAAATTCATCAAGATATGTAAAATAAAAATTTTTTGCTTCATTTCCCCAATCAGCAGCATTCTCAGAGCCCCCATAATTCCAAGAATCGGGATCCCCATGCTTAGCAATAGAATGGTCAACTGCATTTGCCAGTATAGAATAAGCTTGTTTTAGCTGAGCAACAGTCTGTTTTTTTTGATAATTAGCTATCACAGAAGGTAAAGTGAGTGCTGCAACAACTCCTATCACACCTAAGGTGATTAAGACTTCTGCGAGGGTAAATCCTTTTTTTATACTCTTAAAGTAATGGTTAATATCACTAGTATAACATTTTTCTAATTTTTTACAAGAGAAAGGAAGATATTCAATTAAGCCTTGAAAAGTGCCCCCCCCCCGAAATTCTTGATTTGCATATTTATAATCCTTTCTTCTGCTATTCTATATCTACCCTATTATAAAAGATTTTTTTATATTTAGCAAGATATCTTAATTTTATAATGATTACAATTTTAACCACATAGCATCATAAGGTTTAAGACGTACAGTGAGCTTTTTATTAATTACTCTTGCTCTGACCATTTTATCAGTAAGTAAATCTTTTAAATAAATATCTTTCTCTTTTTTACCAAAATCATCATTAACTAAGTTAACAGTCGCTTTTATACGATTATCAGAAAGATTATTTATAATTATTATTCTGTCATTATCAAGTGTTCGCAAGTAAGAAAAAACATCTTTTGAATCAGCTTTTACTTCATCAAAACTGCCTCTTGTGATTACAGGATAATCTTTTCTTGTTTTAATTAATTTTTTCACCCTAGCATAAACTTTTCCGTTAAAAGTATTTGGGTTATGCATTGCGTTATAAAAAGTTTTTTGTGAAATAGGACCTCTGTTAATATCTCTACTATCGAAATAGCTTAATAAAGATACTTTATTTTTGTTATTTTTGGATTTTTGTCTAAGCTCACGTAATTTCGCTGATTTTCTTGCATTTGCAAAATTGTTTTGAATACCTATCTCATCACCATAATATATAATCGGAATTCCAGGTAAAGACATTAAAATAGAAAAAGCCATACCAATTCTATCAGGATTATTATCTAAAAAATTAGCCATTCTGCCTGATACTCCAAAACCTTTTCTAAATTCTGCACCTTTTGGAGATAAGTCATCATATAATAATTCACGAGTCTTTTGATTTACCATCTCAAGAGTCAATTCATCATGAACCCTCAGGAATAATGCCCAAGCAGCAGAATCAGGAATTTTTGGAGTATTTTTGTAAGCTTTCCAAAAATACTGACTGTCTGATTCTACCAAAGATGCCCAAATTGCAGGCATATATGGAAAATGATAAGCAATTTGAACTTCATCAGTTCTTATTAATTCTTTCGGTTTACCATTTATCACTTCTTCTACTTTTCTTTCAGTACCAAAATATGGCAAAATCTTTTTAGGATACTGACAAGCTTCTGCTTGAATTACCGAACGCGGAGATATCGTTTGTAAATATGCACTGATAAGCTGAATGACTGCATGTGTCTTTGGTTGATTTTCAGCATTTGTACCGGCAGTTTTGTCCAAATATGGAATAGCATCCATTCTGAATATATCTATACCCATATTCGCCCAAAAAGCAATAGTATCAAGTACATAATACAATACTTCAGGATTTTCCCAATTTATATCAAGTTGGAACGGATAGAATGTATGATATACATAGTAATCTTTTCCATTGATTGTAACTTTTCTATAATGGCTATCGGTATTTTCAGGAAATATCAAACGTCTTTTAGATACAGTACCATCATTCTCGGTATATTCTACAACATAACCTAATTTTTCATCTTTATATTTTTTGAACTCAGGCATTTCTGTACGAGTAACAAAATAGTTTAGTTTACTCACGTCTCCTTTTAGAGCATCTTGAAACCATTCATGTTGATCTGAGAAATGATTCAAAACCAAATCAGCCTTTATCTTAAATCCTCTTTTTTTAGTTTCTGTCATGAATTGTTGGAACTCAAACATTCCACCAAGATCTGCTCTGACGTTTCGTGGATTTCTTACATCAAAACCGGCATCTGACATTGGAGAATCCGCAAAAGGTAATATATAAATCGTTGTAACCCCCAAGTCTTTTAAATAATCCAACATCGGGATAAGAGATTTAAAAGTATTTGGCTT
>CASECH010000026.1 GCA_949286405.1 uncultured bacterium | reverse complement strand
ATTACGAATTGTTCTCCAAAAAACAGACGTAAAATCATTGATGAAATAGCTGGGATTGCTGACTTTGACAGAAGAATAGACCAAGCAACAAATGAATTAGAAACCGTAGAACAACGCGTAGAACGTTCTTCTGTAATTCTTAATGAAGTAGATAATAGGCTTGAGCAACTGAAAGAAGAAAGAGAAGTTGCGCTTAAATACCAAAAATTACGAGAAGAAAAACAAGAACTTGAAAGTCAAGTTAATAAAGTTAGATTTTTTGACATAAAACGAAACTTAGAACAAGCTCATGAAAATATTTTAGAGTTCACCAAAAAGAAAAAAGAAGAAGAAATAAAAAACAAAGATTTAGATGAAAGGCTCACCTTAATTAAAGCTAAATATCAAGAAATTTCTGAGCTTGTAAAAGAAAAAGGTGAAGCACAACAAATAGAATTAAAAAAACAAGAAGAATCTATCAAAGGTGAGATTGATAGAAAAAATAATGCTTCAAATTATGCCGATAAACAAATCCACGATGGACTGCGTTCAATAGAAAATGCTAAAAATGGAATTGAAGGTTTTAAGAAAAAAATTGAAGAATTTAAGCTAAAAATTGAAGCAAAAGATGTTGAACTCAAAAAAATCCAAGAGAATATTTCAGATAGAGAAATTGAATTAAAGAAAATTCTTGAAGATATGACTGGTCTTAATGCTACTGCTGACCAACATATTGAAAATAGAAATAAATTAAGAAAACAATTAGAGGATTTAAGAGATAAAGAAACAAAACTTATTCAAGAAAAGCTACCTTTAGAAAATGAACTTAAAAACTTACAAAATGAATTAAGTTCTGCTAAATCAAAAGTTGATGAATTAAATGAGTTAAAACAGAATTTCTCATCAGATTTTGATTTAAAAAAGACTTTAGTTGAACAATTACAAAAAGAATTATCAGATTTTAAAATCATACAACAAAATGCTCTTCATGATTTAGACATTACAAAAAATGAAATTAATGACCTGAATTACAATATTCAAATGGCATATAGAAAAATAACTTCTATGGAGGCAAAGAAACAAGTTGCGGAAGAAGCAAATTTGGGAAGAGCCATTGATACAATAATGAGTGCAAAACTTCGTGGTATTCACGCTCCGCTAGTTCAATTAGGGACTGTAGATAAAGAATATTCTACTGCTATGGAAGTTGCCTTCGGAGGTAGAATGGCACATATAGTTGTGGATGATGAGCATGTAGCAGGTGTTGCAATTGAAATGCTTCGTTCAAATAATGCAGGCAGAGCGACATTTATACCTTTAAATAAAATAAGAAAAGCTCCTACAAAATTACAACTACCTAAAGATAAAGGAGTTATTGATTTTGCTATAAACCTTGTTGATTTTGATGAAGAATATATCGATGCATTTTTCTATGCCGTAGGAGATACTATTGTAGTTGAAGACAGGGAATGTGCAAACAAATTAATTGGTAAATACAGAATGGTAACTCTACAAGGTGACTTGTTCGAAAAAACAGGATCTATTACTGGTGGAGCTAAATTACGTACTGGTTTAAGTTTTAGCCAAAATGATGATGAAGAATTAAATAGATACAAGGACAGACTAAAAGAAATGGAAAATAAGCTATCTTCTTTAGAAACTAAAAAATCGTCACTTGAAACAAAACTTGAAGACGTAAGATCTAAATATTCTGATGCAATGAGTGAATTTTCTAAGTCTAAAGTAGAGTTAGAAAATATGAATAGAAGTTATGAAAATAGTGAAAATATACTAAAAGATAAAATTGAATTTATTACAGTAACCGAACCTAAGATTACTGAATTAAATAAAAAACTCGATAAATTAGAAGAAGACAATGTCAAAATTTACGATGAAATGACTGTTGTTCAAGAGCAAATTGAAGAAGTTGAAAAATTAATTAATGATCAGGATCTTAAAGATCTTAAAGAAAAGACTGAAGGCGTAGAGTATGAAATTAAAAGACTTCAGTCAAACCTAATGAATGCAAATAATGACAAAAACGAATTAAACAGACAAATTGCATTCCACGACAATTTAATAGAAACAAAGCAAGAAGAAATTGTTAACATTGAACATAACAATGTAAAGCTTGAGGAAGATAAAAAACGTTATCAATCAGAAATTATCCAACTTAATGAAAAAATGAAAGTTTTGCATGAGCAGATTCTTGAAATAGAAGAAAAGCTTGGAAAACTTCTAAAAGAAAGGGATGAAATTAACAATGATCTTATTGAGCTTGAGAAGCAAAAACATATAAGAGTTTCTGATATTGAACGTATAGCAGAACAAATTGAGTCATTCAAAGCTAGAAGAAGAGAATTAGAACCTCAGCTTGAAAATGCAAAAAAAGAACTGGAAGAAGCAGGAGTCGAAGTTTCTAAACTTGAACCTGTACAAATTTCAATTGAGGAAATCACGTCAAAAATTCAACGTTTAGAAAAACGTATGGCAGAACTGGGTGATGTTAATATGAGAGCTCTTGCAGCCTACGAAGAAGTTCTTGCAAGACAAACCGAATTGAAAGAGCAAATCGAAACTCTTTCAAAAGAAAGAAAAGAAATTTTAGATAGAATGCAAGGATATGAACAGTTGAAAAAAGAAACTTTCTTAAAGACATATAACAATATTAATGAAAACTTTAAAGAAGTTTTCCACAGACTTTCAGAAGGTGAGGGAGAATTAAAACTGGAATGTCCAGAAGATCCTCTATCTGGTGGTATGACAATTGAGGCTCAACCTAGAGATAAAAAGCTTCAAAGATTAGAAAGTATGTCAGGAGGAGAAAAATCCTTGACAGCCCTTGCATTTGTATTTGCAATCCAAAGATATATGCCATCACCATTCTACGCGTTTGACGAAGTAGACGCAAGTTTAGATACAATGAATGTTGAACGTATCGCACAAATGGTACAAAACCAATCAAAAGATACGCAATTTATAGTAGTTAGTCACAGAAAACCTATGATAGAATCAGCACATAGAACTATTGGGGTTACACAAAAAGAAAAAGGTATCACTAGAGTAACAGGCATAAAACTAAGGGAAGAAGTTGAAGTATGACAAGTGAAGTTGCATTAAATTATAATATAGATGTTGATTTACCTGATTTAGGCTTATCTGAAGGTTCAAAAACCAAAAGTGAAGGTATTGGAATTCTTGTAGATATGGCTAAAGCTGGTAAAATTGATCCTTGGAACATAGACATAGTCGATGTAACAGATAAGTATCTTGCACATATTTGTGAAATGAAAACACAAAATCTACGTCTTACAGGTAGAACTTTCCTTTTTGCAGCTGTCCTTCTCAAGTTGAAATCAAATGTACTTGAAGGAATAGATGTAATGCAATTTGAGCCATATGATCCTGCAAATGATATTCAATATGATGATGACGGTTTTATTGTGGATTACGGTGAAGAAGATTATGTACCTACAAATAACGTAATTTCAATTGACGAAGTATTACAAAGAAGAACAAGTGTAAGATTAAATCATAACAGAGTTGTCACTTTGAAAGATTTAATCAGACAATTAGAATTCTATGAAAAATTAGAGAAAAAACAATCTCTAAAAGAAGCTCATGAAAGAGCAAAACGTCGTGTCCAATCTTATTCAAGATTAACTGCAGATGATATCGTAAATCTTGCTCACGAAGAGTATATTGAAACTTGTGTACTTAAACTAAAAGAAAATCTTGCACAGATATTTACTAAAAATGATAAAATTGAGCTTAATGAATTAACTTTACTTGGGATGGATAAAATTAGTGCTTATATTGCACTTTTGTTCTTGACAGCAGAAACAGATTATGATCTAAAACAGGATGCATTTTATTCAGATCTGTATGTAGTAAAAGGTGGAGAAAATGAAGAATATAGAACAGTTGAAGTCTAGAATTGAAGCTGTTTTATTTATAACAGCAAGAGCAATTTCGCTTGATGAAATTGCAACAATACTCGGAGAGGAAACTGAAACAATTGAAGAAGCAATTTTAGAGTTAATTATGGATTACTCTGCAAGAGATGGGGCCCTTGAAATTGACGATGAAAACGGATATATTCTTCAAGTAAAAGAAGAGCATATGGATCTTGTAGAATTACTATGCCCTGTTGACTTAAAACCGGCAGTATTAAGGACTCTTTCAGTTATTGCGTTAAAAGAACCTCTAAGGCAGACTGAACTCAAAGAATTACGTGGCTCAACTGCATATGAACATGTGCAAGAACTTGTTGAAAAAGGTTTGATTTCAAAGACAAGAGATAAAAATGGAAGAAGTTTTAATTTAAAAACAACTCCTAAATTTAAGGAATACTTTAAACTAAAAGGAGATACGCGTTCTCTTGCAAAAATTCTTGAATTAGACAAAGGTATTAAAGACAACGAGAATCCTGATGAACAATAATAATTCTAAAAAAATATTAATTTTATTTTTATTAATCTTTTTGATATGGGCTAATATTCCCAATATACTTTTAGGACTTGGAAAATCAAATTTAAAAAAACAAAATTATCCTATTGCTATAAAAAGATTAAGACAAGCATATAAACTTGATAATGACAATAAAGATATTAGATATTATTATGCCCAAGCTTTAATAAAGTTAAAACCTACATTTGATATTCAAAAAGAAGTATTTGAATTAGCTAATGGACAAATAAATGATAGTGCGGCAATACTAGCTCAAGATCAAATAGAGAGCTGGAAAAACAACATCTTTTATAACATTGGAGACAATTACATAGAACAAGCTCCTTATGAAAAAGGAATTATAAGATGGGACACTGATAAATTTCCACTGAAAATTATAATATCAGATAAAAGTGATATGAATATTCCTCAGTATTATGAAAAAGAAATCACTAATGCTTTTTTACAATGGTCACAAAGTGTTAATTTTCTAAAATTCTCAATAGTTGAAAATAATGCTGATGCTAATATTGAAGTAAAAATTGTACCTACACCTTCTAATATTTGTTCTGGAAATACTTGCAAATATGTCGTTGGATATACAAATCCCGAAATTAAAAATAATAAACTAAAAAAAATGACAATTACACTTTATGCTACTGATCCACAAGGGAACTATTTTTCAGATAAGGAGTTATATAACACCATATTACATGAAATAGGGCATGCATTAGGTATTATGGGACATAGTTACAGCTCAGAGGATTTAATGTATATGACTACTGATAACGGTAGTTACTACGCACCTTATAGAAGTTCATTTCAGTACATTTCTTCTAAAGATATAAATACAATGAAACTTTTGTATAAAATAAAACCAACTATTTCAAATACAAATCCGAATAAATTTACAAATCCAAATTTAATTTATGCTCCGATAATTTTAGGAACTACAAAAGAAATTTCAAGTCGAAAACTA
Source organism: uncultured bacterium (assembly GCA_949286405.1). Lineage (GTDB taxonomy): Bacteria > Cyanobacteriota > Vampirovibrionia > Gastranaerophilales > Gastranaerophilaceae > CALURL01. The sequence goes on along the minus strand of CASECH010000026.1, from coordinate 5,139 downwards.
AGTGAAGCAAAACAATACATAAAAAAAGCTCCTGACATATATGGCGGCTATGTTGATTTAGCTGTTGCTTATGCTGAACTAAACAAGAAAAAGGAAGCAGTTAAATCTCTTGAAAAAGCCATGGAACTTACAAAATCCGATACAGAAAAATATATCGTATTATATAATTTAGCAGTAATACATATGAATTCTAACGATTTAGAAAAAGCATTAACATATGCAAATCAAGCAAAAAATTTGCAGGATGATGAAGATATTCAAGAACTTATTATGAACATAAATCATGCAATTTTTTCCAAAACAAAACCCTTTAAAAATAACATGATTAAATAAACCGCTCTCTTAACAAAAACTTCACAATATCTTTAAATTAGAGTATGTTTAAGCTATATTTTATTGGTTGCGTAAATTTATTGGAGAATTAAAGAATGTATAATGTAGCTATTATCGGAGCTGGACCTGCCGGAATATTTGCGGCTTTAGAAATTACAAAACTAAGACCTGATTGGAAAGTTGTACTTATTGAAAAAGGTCAAAAAATAGAAAATAGAAAATGTTTGCTTCGAGAAGGTTATGAAAAATGTCCATCTTGCAAAAAATGCGGACTTCTATGCGGATGGGGCGGAGCAGGAGCTTTTTCTGACGGCAAACTTACCCTTACCCCTGATGTTGGAGGTCATCTTGTAGATTACATGGACAGAAAAAAAGTTGAAGACTTAATTAGCTATTCAGATCAATTATATCTTGACTTTGGTGCTACTGATGAAGTATTCGGGACTGATATGAAGGTATTTAGAGAACTTGAAAGACAAGCATCTCTAGCTGAACTAAAATTAGTTCATTCTCCTGTAAGACATTTAGGAACAGAAAGAAGTCTTGATGTATTAAAAAACATGCAAGACTATTTGAATGAAAGAATAACAATATTAAATAATGTGGCTGCAAAATCATTAATTGTAGAATGTGAACAAGTAAAAGGCATTATACTTGACAATGGAGATACAATTTCAGCTCAATATACGATTATTGCACCTGGCAGAGAAGGTGCTGATTGGCTTACTCACGAATTTGCAGCAAATAAAATAGGAATGGTAAACAATGCCGTAGATGTTGGTGTAAGGGTAGAATTACCTGCTCCTGTCTTTGAACCGCTTACTGATAAATTATATGAATCAAAGTTAATTTATCATTCACCTACTTTTGGTGATGAAGTAAGAACGTTCTGTATGAACCCGAATGGAGAAGTTGTACAAGAGAACTATAATGGTATCTCTACGGTAAACGGTCATAGCTATGCAGAAAAAACAACTAATAATACAAACTTTGCATTATTGGTAAGTGAAAAATTTACCGAACCATTCAAAGAACCAATTCAGTATGGTCAGCATATTGCAAGACTAGCAAATATGTTAGGTGGAGGAATTCTTGTACAAAGATTCGGAGATTTGCTTGATGGTCGTCGTTCAACTCCTGAAAGAATCAAAGCGAGTATATTGAAACCAACGCTTACTTGTGCAACTCCAGGTGATTTAAGTTTGGTTATCCCATATAGACAAATGACAAGTATAATTGAAATGCTTCAAGCTCTTGATAAAATTTGTCCGGGAACTGCCTCAAGATATACACTTCTTTATGGTATTGAAGTTAAATTCTACTCTGCAAGAGTAAAATTAACGAATGAGCTTGAAACAGAAGGTGTAAAAAATCTATTCGCAATCGGAGATGGTGCAGGTGTGACTAGAGGTCTAATCCAAGCATCAGCATCAGGAGTTCATGTTGCAAGAACTATATGCAATAGAGGGTAATTAAAAATTAACGCAATAAAAAGCCTATTAATTAGGCTTTTTTATTACTAAATTTTTAAAATTTTACAACAAGAGTATAACAGAGTATAATTTTGATTATGAATAACAAACAATTGAGTTTAAGTACACAGAATAAATTAATAATATTTGGTCTACTTTTAAGCACTTTTTTAATAGTTGCAATTGCTATTTTTGCAATATTTAATATTCAAAAAAAATTAAATGAGGGTTACCAAAATTTTGGACGCGTCATATCAAAAGCACTCGCAATTGAAAGTGTCGAGATTTTAAAAGAAACTCAAAAAACTGAATTATCAGCAATACTTAAAACTCATTCTGAGTCTATATTAAAAAGTCATAATGATATTGTTCTTATTGAATTTCGCGATATTGAAGGGAAAGTAATATATTCAGGATATAATTATACTCATGAAAATAAAAATAAGCCTACAATAAGTGTAAATTCTCCAATGGTTATAAATGAAAACGGAGAGGAAAAAACTGTCGGTTCAGTTACTGTCGGATTATCCGGGAACATAATTAATCAAATATCTTCCACAACAAGAGCATCTCTTTTATTTGTATTTACAGTTGCTTGGGTTGTTTTTGCTTTTGTAATCTTAATAAATACCTATTTAATTACAAGAGAATTAAGAATTTTACATGACGGTGTACAAAAAATTTCTTCAGGAGAATTCGGGTACACTATCGAAGGCAAAGACGTAAGTAATGAGGTCAAAGAACTGTTTGATGCTTTTAATAATATGTCAAGACGACTTCACATATACGAAGAGCAAAACATAGAACAATTAACACTTGAAAGAAATAAACTAGAAGCAGTACTTATGAGTATTGCTAATGGAGTTGTTGTTTGTGATAACAATGATAACGTCGTACTTCTAAATAATCATGCACAAAAGTTATTGGAAGCAGAAGAAGAACAACTTTTAAATACAAAAATTCAACAATATATAGATACAGAAGGACATTTTTGTTTTAAGGACAAAATTGAAGAATTTAAAGACACACCACTTGAAATTATAGAAAAAAAGCCTATTGAATTTAATATAAATATTGATCAAAAAGTTTTAAAATCAATAATTTCTCCAATGTTCACAAGAAATAAAGATTATGTCGGATACATTATTGTTCTTATTGATATGACAAAAGAAGCAGAAATGGAACAAATGCGTTCTACGTTTATATCAAATGTATCACATGAATTAAGGACACCTGTCACGGTACTTAGAAGCTACATTGATACTTTATATAATTATGGAAATGAATTTGATTATGATACACAAAAAGAATTCATTGGAACAATTAATCAAGAAATAATAAGACTTAATGGTATGGTAAATGATATACTTGATTTTTCAAGAATGGAATCAAATGCTCAAATGGAAAAATCATTAAATAATATAATAGAAGTTGTCGAAAATTGTGTAAATCAAGTACAAGTCTTGACCAAAGAGCATCATTTAACTATTTCGGTGAGCAAAGATGATAATATCCCAGAGCTAATGTTCAATTACAATGGTATCGAAAGAGCTCTTACAAACTTTTTGTCTAATGCTATAAAGTATTCTCCTGAAAACGGATTAATTAGTGTGAAGATATCTAACCATCCACAAACAGAAGAAGTTGAAGTTACAGTGACAGATCAGGGTTGTGGAATTGCCCCAGAACATCAAAAGAAAATATTTGACAGATTTTACCGAGTAGAAAATAACATACATACGGTTAAAGGTACCGGATTGGGACTGCATCTGGTAAAAACAACAATAGAAAAGTATCATAACGGAAAAGTTTTTGTAAATTCAGAACTGGGTAAAGGGTCTACTTTTGGCTTTATACTTCCCACCAAAGTATATGATGAGAATACTCTAAATTTAGCATAAGAGGATATGTATGAGTTTTGATATTGAAAATATATTTGATTATTTTGCAAAAGGATGTCTGATTTTTATTATTTTTATAATTTTCAACTCAATTTTAGGAGATATCACATTTAGAATAAAATATTCCTTTCCCAAAGCTAAAGAAATATCAAAAATTAAAATAAATACTGACAATGAGCCAATACAGACAGACTTGGAAAATCAAAAATTCATAAAAGCATATGGAGAAAAAAATAAATACGCACTCCAGCTTATGGCAGAATATTCCATATCAGGATTAGTTGTAGCTAAAAATACAAACTTTTGGTTTAGAGATTTTATGCGAACAACATTTGATGATATTTGCCTTGCAGATATTGGAATTGTATGGGGTGATTTAGCTAAAGATAAAAAAAAATTACATAAATACTGGAAATTTAAATCTTACAAAAGTTTAGGACAAAGTAGAAGACTTGAATGGCGTTCAAAAACTAAATACGATAATAATCCTTGGGGTTTGGATGAAGTAACTAAACACATATCACACACTCATTTAATACCTGCAAATCAAAACGTAATGGGAGCATTATTAACTATCAAAAAAAATGATATAGTTAAATTAGATGGCTATCTTGTAGACATTTATACAGATAAGGGTGATTTAGTTGCAAGAACAAGCATGTCAAGATATGATACCGATCCGACAAGTAGAGGATCAGGTGCTTGTGAAGATATGTATGTAAAAAAAGTACAGATTGGAAACAAAATTTATAAATAATAAATTTAAAAACGAATCTGTACTTTTTTCTATAAAAATATAAAATTGTACAAAATAAATCTCAATTGTATATTAGATCAAAATCTAATTTAGTTGTGCATTTCTTGCCACATTCTAACAGAAGATATTCCTCCTTCTTCGTAAGAATTTATACCACACCCATATGGACTAAATTTATAACTATATCTATCCTTAACGAAAGATAGTTTAAATAAATCATGTCCCCATTTGTTAGGGCCTTTTTGACCATTGACATCTATTAGCATAGATATTGGCACACTATCAGCTGAAAAAGATATTACGATCGAGCCATCTGCTAATAAATACACTAAATTATTATTATGTATATTATTTTTCGTAAATCCATAACAATCTCTATTAACATTATTTAGTTCATCTTCATCATAATCAGGTTTATCCGTAATTAAAGTATCCAAACCTTTATATTGGTCTTTTAATAAACATCCATTATCAGCAGCTTTTGTAGTACAAATTTTTGCAATTTTTAAATTCTTTTCAAGAGCTTCCCTAAAATCATGGCAAAGATTTTTATTATACAAACTCCCCTGAACACCATTATTTATATCATAATGATAGCAATCAGAAACTCCTCCAATATCAAAAATAGATTTGTTATATGCTTGAGATAACGTAGAATACAATTTCTTGTATTGAT